>JBIITU010000021.1:0-19434 GCA_044340335.1 Steroidobacteraceae bacterium | reverse complement strand
GCGAAATCGCCGTGCTCGGGCTCGCAGCGCTGCTGGTCGCCGCGCTGCTGCCGCGCGCCGCGACGACGGCAGCACAGGTCACGCCGCCAGGCGCGGACGCCGCGCGCTCGCTGATGCTCGAGATCACCTCGCGGGTCATGATCCCGCTGACGGCCGTCGTCGCCGTGTGGTTCTTCATCCGCGGGCACAACCTGCCCGGCGGCGGCTTCATCGGCGGCCTGGTGCTGGCGATCGGCCTGCTGCTGCCCTATCTCGGCAGCGGCACCGACTGGGTCGAACAGCGCTCGCGACCGAGCTTCGAAGCATGGATCGGCTGGGGCATCGCCTGCGCCACGTTTACCGGCGTCGTCAGCCTGGCGCTGGGCTATCCGTTCCTGACCAGCACCTACTTCGCACCGGTGCTGCCGGTCATCGACAAGGTCTCGATCGCGTCAGCGATGTTCTTCGATCTGGGGGTGTTCCTGACCGTTGCCGGTGCGGCGATGCTGGCGCTGACGCGACTCGGCCGCATGGCGATCCGCACTCCGGCGGGAGGCGCACCCTGATGGAACTGCTGCTCGCCACCGGCATCGGCGCGCTGACGGCCACCGGGATCTACCTGTCACTGCGCTCGCGCACCTTCGAGCTGGTGCTCGGCCTGACGCTGATTTCCTACGCCGTGAACCTGTTCATCTTCGCGATGGGTCGGCCCGTGGTCGGTCGGCCGCCCATTCTCCGTGACGGCGTACCCACGACGCTCGCGAACTACACCGACCCTCTGCCGCAGGCACTCGTGCTGACTGCTATCGTCATCAGCTTCGCGATGACCGCCGTGCTGATCGTCATCGCACTGAAGCAACGCGAAGCCAGCGGCAACGACCATGTCGACGGTTCGCCGCCCGGGAGCACGCCATGAGCGGCCCGGTGCAGGGCCTGCTGCCGCAGCTCGCGGCGCTGCCGGTCATCGTGCCGCTGCTGATGGGTTGCGCGCTGCTGCTGTTGCGCAGCCAGCAGCGACTGACCAGCGCGCTCGCGCTACTCAGCATGATTTCGCTGCTCGCGGCGGCCCTCGTGCTGCTGCAGCACACTGCAGGCGGCGCGACCCTGCAGTATGCGATGGGCAACTGGCCGGCGCCTTTCGGCATCGCGACCTATGTCGATCGCCTGACCGCGTTGATGCTGACGGTCACGGCTGTCATGGGCCTGGCATGTCATCTCGCCGCCGGGAGCGATACCGGTTCGCGCTTCCCCGCATTGCTGCAGTTCCAGCTCGCGGGCCTCAATGGCGCCTTCCTGACGGCCGATCTGTTCAACCTGTTCGTGTTCTTCGAAGTGCTGCTCGCCGCGTCCTACGCGCTGCTGCTGGATCGCCAGGACGGCGAGCGCCTGCGACGCGGGCTGCACTACGTGACCGTCAACCTGCTGGGATCCGGGCTGTTCCTGATCGCCGCCGCGATGTTCTACGGCATTGCCGGCACGCTCAATATCGCCGATCTGGATGTCCGTCTCGCCAGTCTGCCGGCCGCCGACCTCGCACTCGCGCAGACTGCGGGTCTGCTGCTGCTGATCGTGTTCGCGATCAAGGCGGCGGCGCTGCCGCTGGGTCTGTGGCTGCCAGGCACCTACGGTGCCGCGCGCGCGCATGTCGCGGCGCTGTTCGCGATCATGACGAAGGTCGGCATCTACGCCATTGCGCGCGTGCATGGCGCACTGTTCGAACCGGCGGCGGCGCAGGCCCCGGGCGTCGAGCCACTCGCGGGCATTGCCCTGCCCTGGCTGCTGGCGGCGGGTCCGGCCACCTTGCTGCTGGGCGCATTCGGCGCGTTGGCGGCGCGCGATCTGCGCGTGCTGGTCGCGTGGCTGGTCGTGGGCTCCGCCGGCACCTTGCTGACGGCGCTCGGCCTCGGCACACCCGCGGCCGGCGCCGCGGCCCTGTTCTACCTGCCGCACTCGACCTTTGCCGCGGGGGCCGCCTTCCTGATCGTCGAACTGATCGCGCGCGGTCGCGCGGGCGGCAGCGACACACGACCGGAGCACTACCTCGTCACGTCGCCGCTGCGCACGCGTGGCGCCGCGTGGACCGGCGCACTGTTCTTCATCGCCGCGCTGGTCATCGCAGGCCTGCCACCCGGCTCCGGTTTCATCGCGAAGGCGCTGTTGCTGGATGCAGCTCAGGACGTCACGGCGCATGCCTGGGTCTGGGCCGTCATCCTGGGCGGCAGTCTCGTGACCCTGGTCGCGCTGGCGCGTGTCGCGAGCGTCGTGTTCTGGAAGCCGTTGTCGCAGCCGTTGGCGGAGGGCTGGACCGACGTCGCCCCACGCAGCGTCGGCGTGCTGTCGGCAACCTGGTGGCTCATCGGCTGGGGTCTGGCACTCGTGCTGCTCGCGCGGCCGCTGCACCTGTTCGTGCTGGATGCCGCCGGCACTCTGGGGGGCACATGAAACGCCTCGTGCCGTACCCGCTGCGCAGCGCGGCACTGCTGGTGTGCTGGCTCGCGCTGAACCAGTCACTGCATCCGGCCCACTGGGTGCTGGGCGCAATCATCGGGTTGACGCTGGCGCCGGCGCTCGCCGCCCTGACGCCGCGCGTCACGACGCTGCGCCGGACGGGTCTGGCGCTGCGGCTGTTCAGTGTGTTTCTCAGCGACATCGTGCTCGCGAACATCGAAGTCGCGCGTCGCATCCTCGGACCCGAAAGCGCCATCCGGCCGCGATTCGTCTGGGTGCCGCTGCGCATCGCCAATCCCCAGGGCATCGCCGTATTCGCTTCCATGATCACGATGACCCCGGGCACGCTGTCGGTCGACCTGTCCGCCGACCGCCGCTGGTTGCTGGTGCACGCATTCAACGTCGACGACGAAGCCGCACTGATCAGGGAAGTGCAGCAGCGCTATGAACAACCGCTGATGGAGATCTTCACGTGAGCGCGGTCGTGCAGACGGCCGCAGACATCGCGCTCGCGATGCTGGCCCTTGCGATGCTGCTGTGCCTGTGGCGACTGATCCGCGGTCCATCGACGGCGGACCGGGTCCTCGCGCTGGACACGCTGTACATCAATGCACTGGCGGGCCTGATGGTGGCCGGCGTGCGGCTGTCCGATCCGACCTTCTTCGATGCGGCCATCGTCATCGGCATGCTCGGTTTCGTCGGCACGGTTGCGCTCGCGAAGTTCCTGACGCGGGGAGACATCATTGAGTGACGCTGCCTGGCTCGACTGGCTGATCGCGGCCCTGCTGGTGATTGGCGCTGCATTCGCGCTGATCGGCTCCTACGGGCTCGCGAAGCTCAGCGACTTCTACAAGCGGCTGCATGGCCCGACCAAGGCCACGACGCTGGGCGTCGGCGGCGTGCTGCTCGCGTCCTGCATCCATTTCGCCGCCGCCGGCCTCGGCGGCACTGAACAGATTCTGGTCGCGTTGTTCCTGTTCATCACCGCACCCGTCAGCGCCCACCTGCTGGTGCGGTCGGTATTGCAGCGGGAAACCGGCGGGCGCCCGCCCCAACCGCCAGATACTTCGGCCTGATCGAACTATAATCAGGCTTCATCAGGCTGGTGAAGGCCGGCGGACCGGCTAGCATCCGCGCCTTTCCGACGCCGCTCCACACTGGGATCACCACGCATGCAGGACATCTTGCTGTTTCCGTTCGTCGACTACTGGTGGGTCTACGGACTGTTCGTCGCCCTGATTGCGTCCATCCTGGCGTTCGACCTCGGCGTCTTTGCACGCCATGCCCACGAACCCTCGGTGCGCGAGGCGGCCATCCGCAGCGTCGTCTATATCCTGCTGGCACTGGCCTTCAACGCCGGCCTGTACGCCTACATGCTGCATTCCTTCCCCGAACGACCGGATCTCGTCGGGATGGACCACGTCGCGCTGGCGCAGACGACGGCGCTCGAGTTCCTCGCCGGCTACGTCGTCGAGTACGCGCTCGCGGTCGACAACGTGTTCGTGTTCGTCGCCGTCTTTGCTTATTTCGCGGTGCCGGTGCAGTACCAGCAGAAAGTGCTGTTCTACGGCATCCTGGGCGCGATCGCGTTCCGCGCGCTGTTCATCTCGCTCGGCTCGATCCTGATGCAGTATCACTGGGTCGTGATGATCTTCGGCGTGTTCCTGCTCGCCACCGGCGTCAAGATCCTGTTCCTGCCCGAGAAGCCGATCGACCCCGAACGCAATCCGATCCTGAAGTTCGTGCGCCGCATCTGGTCGGTCACGCCCGGCTATCACGGCGATCGCTTCTGGGTCGAAATCGACGGCAAGCAGTGGGTCACGCCGTTGTTCGTGGCGCTGGTATTCATCGAGTTCAGCGACATCATCTTCGCGATCGACTCGGTGCCCGCGATTTTCGCGCTCACCAACGAACCGCTGATCGTGTTCACGTCGAACATCTTCGCGATCCTCGGCCTGCGCTCGCTGTTCTTCGTGCTGCAGCACATGGTCAAGGCCTTCCAGTTCCTGAAGTACGGCCTCGGCGTGATCCTGATCTTCGTCGGCCTCAAGATGGTCTGGCTCAACGAGGCGTTCGGCGGCAAGTTCCCGATCGGCTACTCGCTGAGCTTCATCGGCGCCATCCTGGGCGTCTCGATACTGGTGTCGCTGGCCTACAACCGCGTGGTCGGACGGGGTGGCGACCAGGCGAGCTGAACCGCCAGCCGGCCGAAGGTGCTAGTGTGGGTGCCGACGCTCCGTCAGACACCGCCCAAGGCACCGCGCATGCATGTCACGCTGACGGAACTCTCGCGCGAATTCGCGCACATCGGGCTGCAGCTGCAGTCGCCGGCGCAGGGTGATCAGGTCGTCAACCGCATTGCTGCCGTCGAAGAGTGCGGCCCCGGCGATCTGGTGTTCGTCGACAAGCCCGCACGCCTTTGTCATGTTCAGGAACGTCGCCCGACCGCGCTGATCACGCCGACTCGACATGCGGACCTCGCCGTGACCCAGACTGCGGCCGTGGTGCTGCGCGTGCCCAACCTTGCGCTCGCGCACGCGCTGATCAAGCAGCGGCACGGTGCACGCGACCTCGCCGTCTCCGGCTGGGAAGGGCAGCACCCGACGGCCGTGATCCATCCCAGTGCGCAGATCGACCCGACCGCCACGCTCGAGCCGCGTGTCGTGATCGGCGCGCGTGCCCGCATCGGCGCGCATTGCCGCATCATGGCCGGCGCCGTCATCGAGAACGACGCCTGCATCGGCGATCGCAGCGTGATCCACCCGCTCGTCGTGATCGGCTACGGCTGCATCCTGGGCGCGGATGTCGTCGTCGAATCGGGCAGCGTGATCGGCTCGCAGGGCTTCGGGTTCGCGCAGGATACGGAGCGCCGCAGTCATGCGATCCCGCAGACCGGCATCGTCATGATCGCCGACCGCGTCCGCATCGGCGCGAACAACTGCATCGACCGCGCCACCTACCAGGTCACGCGCATCGGCGCGGGCACGAAGTTCGACAACCTGTGCCATGTCGCGCACAACGTCACGATCGGCGAGGACTGCCTGCTGACCGCGATGCTGTGCGTCGCGGGCTCCAGCAAGATCGGCAATCGCGTCATCACCAGCGGGCAGACCGGCATCATCGACCACGTCGAGATCTGCGACGACGTCGTGCTGGTGCACCGCGCGGGCGTGGTCAAGAGCATCCGCGAACCCGGCGTGCATGCTTCACTGCCAGCCCAGCCGCTGGACGACTACCTGAAGAGCACCGCCGTCGTGCGCGCTGCACCGGAACTGCGCCGCCGGGTCACTGAGCTCGAGAAAGCCATGGTGCGACGCGACGAATGAAGTGAAGACGCTGGCGGGCTGACGTCCGCCGATGTCACCACTGCAGGATGCGCTCTCCCAGCAGCTTGCCGAAGGTCAGTGCGGGCGTCAGCGACAGACCGCCGGCAAAGGCATTGCCGGATGTGCGGCCGAAGCCGAGCACCTCGCCCGCCGCATACAGGTTGCGGATCGGACGCCCCGTGCGGCCGAGCACGCGCAGCTGCTTGTCGACCTTGAGGCCAGCCGGGCTCAGCACCGTGATGCCCTGCGCTCGAATGGCATAGAACGGCGCCTGCTCGATGCGGCGGATCAGGAAGTGCTTGCCATGGCGCGGGTCGCTGCCGGCATCGACCGCGCGGTTGTAGTCGGCGACGGTGCGGCGCAGGTTGGCCACTGGCACGCCCAGTTTGCGGGCGAGCTCGGCGAGTGTCTTCGCCTTGACGAAGGCCGGATGGCGCCCGAAGCGCGCGCGGTACGTGGCCGCGCTGTCGAGCGTCAAGGTTGCAGCGTTCTGCAGGATGCCGGCATCGAACACGATGTTCATCGCCATGCCGCGGCGCGCCAGCAGCGCGCGCTCGCGATAGTCGATGCTCGGATGATCTTCCTGCATGAAGCGTCGACCCTTGTCGTCGACGAAGATCTCCCAGATCGAGCGCGCCTTGGGTGACAGCAACAGGAAGTTGCCCGTGCGCGGATCGCGCGGGTTCTCGAGAAAGCCGGCGAACGTGCACAGGAACTTGTCGCTGCCGTCGACCGCCGCCCCCAATGCCTGCGCGGCGGCAAGACCGTCGCCGCGCGAGTACGGATTCACGTGCGAGCACAGCGGGATCTTCGGCGTCAGCTTCGCCCAGAGCTGCGGGCTGGCCGCATAACCACCCGAGGCGAGCACGACGTTCTTGCCGCGGAACTCGACCTCGCCGCCCGGCGTGCTGGCCGCGACCCCGATGACGGCACCGCGCGCGTTCGTGATCAGGCGGCTCATCCGGTGCTGCAGGCGCAGATCGATCTGGCCGGCCTGCACGAGGCGATCGTGCACGGGCTTCAGCGTGTCGAGGATGGACACGGCCTTGTTCGTGCCCCAGAGATAGCGGCGTGTCGAGTAGGCCTCGTGCGCTTCGCCGGCGACCGGCGTGCCCGGGGCGGGCTGGAAGCCGAGGTCCATCAGCCAGTCGATGGTCGCCGCGCCGTTGTCGACCGCGAGCCGCAGCACGACCGGGTCGATGCTGCCGCTGGCGATGCGCTGCGCATCGCGATAGTGCTCGTCCGGGCTGTCGTCGATGCCATGCTGTTTCTGCAGGCGCGTGCCCGCGGCCGCGATCTGACCCGACGACCAGTACAGCGTGCCGCCGACGCGGTAGTCGGCTTCAAGCTGCAGCACGCGCGCGCCACGCTCCGCCGCGCGGATCGCCAGCGGCAGACCCGCCGAACCTGCGCCGATCACGATGACATCCCAGGTAGTGTCGGTGCCGCGCCCCGCGACCCGCTTGCTCGCCTTCGCCATGTCAGCCCTTCCGTTGCGCGAACCTGCTGTTCACCGCAGCAGCTTACACGAGCGCGCCGGTCAGCCGAACAGGGCGAACAGTGCAACTGCGAGCGCGGTGCCCAGCGCGGGCACGATCACGGTCAACGCACCGAGCGCTGGATACGCAGCAGCATAGCTTTCGCGGCAGATCGAGCGCAGCGTCGTGACCACATAGCCGTTGTGCGGCAACGAATCGAGGGCGCCGGAAGAAATCGCAACGACGCGATGCAAGGCCTCCGGGTCGACACCCTGATCGAGGTAGTGCGGCGCGATCAGGGGCAGCGCAATGGTCTGGCCGCCCGATGCGGAGCCGGTGAGCCCGGCGATCACGCTGACGGCGACCGCGGCGCCGATCAGCGGTTCGCCCGGCAGGTGCGTCATGACATCGACCGCCGACTGGAATCCTGCGGTCAGCTTCGCCACACCCCCGAAGCCGACGACGGCAGCCGTATTGGCAATCGCGATCAGCGCACCGAGCGCGCCACCCGTCGCCGCCGCGCTCATGCGCCCGGTGAGGAAGCGGATGTTCAACAGGATGCCCGCCAGCACGCCGGCGCCGAGCGCGACGATCAGCGCCGACTCCTTCAGCGAGTCATGCCAGATGAACGACACGACGAGCACCGCAAGCAGCGGCAGCGCGCCCCGCCACACTGCCGGCAGTTCACGCTCTTCGGTCGACGGATCGTCCGCGCGCGACTGGTAGTGCTCGCCAGTCGCGACGGCACGCCGGATCATCCACTGCAGCCAGAAGTGCCCGGCCAGCGCCATTGCGATCGCGACCACCAGACTGACTTCCCAGCCGGCATACGGCGTGGTGCCGAGGAACTTGGTCGGGATCCAGTTCTGGATCTCGGGCGAGCCGGCCGAGGTCATCGTGAAGGTCACGGAGCCGAACGCGAGCGCAGCCGGCACGAAGCGGCGCGGCACATCCGCCACGCGGAACAGCGACAGTGCCATCGGATACACCGAGAACGCGACCACGAACAGGCTGACGCCGCCATAGGTCAGCACGGCGCAGGCGACGACGACGGCGAGCACCGCGTGGCGCGCCCCGAGACGCTCGACGATCCAGCGCGCGACGCTGTCCGCCGCGCCGCTGGCCTCCATGACCTTGCCGAACAGGGAGCCCAAAAGGAACATGAAGAACCAGGTCTGCACGAAGCCGACGAAGCCGCTCATGTAGGCAGACGTGAAGCTCGGCGCGCCTTCGGCGGCCAGTTGCGGGAACAGCGCGAAGCCGCTGGTCGCGGCGACCAGCAGCGCGCACAGCGGCGCAGCGATCAGCAGCTCGACGCCGCGCATCGTCAGCCAGACGAGCAGGGCGAGACCCAACAGCAATCCGAGCAGGCTCAGCATGCAGACTCCCTTCCGGCAGCGGGGCAGTAACTCAGCGCGGCACGGTCAGGATACCGTCGCGCCACGTGATCGTGTCGGCACCGGGGGCCGCGACGATGTCGTCGCGCACGACCTGGCTGGGCGGTAGCGGCACGCGCTGCGTCAGGCGCGCATGCAGCAGGTCGAGCGCGGCATTGAGCGGCGGCTGCATCGGCCGGTAGCGGGCATCGAAGCCGGGCAGCGCCAGGAAGGCATCGAAGTGCTGCACGCCTGGCAGTTCGTAATAGCGCAGCTCGCCGCGGCCGCGGGTCGCGCGCGCGTGTGCGACGACATAGGCACGCGAGCTGTGGTTGACGGCGACCAGCGAGTCGTCGCGCCCATGCAGCACGATGATGGGGCGCCGCCCGACGGCGCCGCGCATCTGGATGGCGGCCAGCCCGCGGCCGAGCGCCGGCAGCTGGTCGCGCAGGCAACGCTGCGCATCGAGCGCTGCGGCTGCGCCGACGCTGCGACTGCCGTCCGCAGCCATGCGCAGGATCGCGACGCCGCCGCCCGGCGCGATCCCGTTGAAGTCGCTGAAGGCGCGTGCGAGTTCGGCGTCCGTCAGCAGTCGCGGTTGGCCGAGCGCATCGACCGCAGCGAACGACAGACCACAGGGATGCGCGGTCGCCGGTGCCTGTGCGTAGGCAGCCGCGTAGGTCGATGTCACCGATGGCCACAAGCCGAACTGCAGGTTGATCGCGCCGAGTCGCAGCGCATCGGGATGCACGGCCGCCTCCAGCAACTGGCGCTGCGCATCCGCAGCCTGCGCCGCGCGCGTCGTGCCAGCGACAAGACCATCGCGCGCCAGCGACTCGCACCAGGGCCCGAGCGCCGGGTTCAAGCCGAGCACGGCGCCCAACGGAATACGGGCCGCATCCTCGGCGAGTGCGGCACAGGGTTGCAGCAGCGCGTGCAGGCTGGCGTAGTCATAGAGACCGCGCACGGCGACGCGCCGGGCACTTGCGGCATCCGCTTCGCGCAGCAGGAACTCGCCCACGGCCGCTTCGACCGCGACGTTCGGTTCCGCCGCAACGGCGCCGTCGAAGAAGCCGTCGCGATCGACCTCGAGCGCGCGCAGCACGGCGCCGCCGCCATTCGAGATGCCGGCGGCAATGATCAGCGTGTTGCGCGGCGTCAACGGTTGGCGCAGCGCGGCGCCGTACTCGCGATTCAGCATCGCGAGACCAAAGCGCCCGGCCTGCAGCACATGGCGACCCCAGTCGGCCTCCGGATTGACCCGCGAGTGCGCGTGCTTGAACAGCAGTGTCTGCGGCGGCAGGTCCGCGACTTCGGCCGCCGACGCAACGAAGGCGGCCCCCATGGCGGCTTGCGCAGCCGGCACGACCCGGCCGTCGAACGTGATCGCGAGCTGGCGTTCGACGTCGTAGATGCCGACACCTGTGCCCTTGTCGGTGTGCGCGACGGCGCAGCCGCGTCGCAACCCCCATTCACCGGCGGTCGGCAGCGCGCCGTAGATGCCACGCGAACCCGATGAGGCCACGACCACCAGACAGGGCCGGCGCGGCTCGAAGCCCTGCGGGATCTGCAACAGCGCGGTGGTGCTGCCGCGGCCCGCCGGGCCGCGCAGCGCAGCCAGGTACTCGACGCCGGCGATGCGCTCGCCCGGGCGCGCGCCGTAGCGGCTGCCATAGCCGCCCTGCTCGCGGACGTCGAGCAGCGCGCGCGTGTTGAAGTAAATGGCGCGGCGGCGCAGTTCGCGCCAGCGCGGCTGCAGCGGGTCGGCGAACTCCGGCGCGGCACCGCGCAAACCTTCGCCGCCGAGACCGGCGGTCAGCAGATCGTCGCTGCGGCCATCGAAGACCTCGCGCAACGGCTCACCGATCAGTTCGAACCCGCGCGCGCCAGCGACGCCCGCGACACACACCGCCGATGTGGCGACGAACAGCAACGCAACGATGCGCGGCACGGCGCGGCGCGGCGCAGCCCTCGAGGCACCGCGACGGGCCCTCATGTTGCGCTGATCCGCTCGAGCAGCCGGTGGATCGCGACCCGCGTGGCGGGTTCGTCGAGCGTCGGCGCATGACCGCGGCCGGGCAGCACCAGGGTCTCGAGGTCTGGCTTCTCCTGTTGCATCCGCGCGAGCGTCGCAGCGCTGAGGATGTCGGACAGCACGCCGCGAATCACCAGCGTGGGGACCGCCGCCAGTGCGCGGAACAGCGGCCACAGATCGGGCACCGGTGCCGCTGCGCCGCGCATCGCGTCGCCGATGCGCGGGTCCATGTCCGGCACTGGCACGCCGCTGCCATCGTCGCGGTAAGCGCAGCGCGCGAACCGCAGCCAGTCGGCGTCCGTGAAATCCGGCAGCGCCGCGCCGTTGACGAGGCGCGCCTGGGCGGCGGCGTCTTCCCAACTGCGTACCGGCGGCAACTGGCCTACATAGCTTGCGATGCGCGCCGCGCCCGCCGGGTCGATTTCGGGCCCGATGTCGTTCAGCACGGCACCGGCGAGCAAACCCGGTCGCAGCGCGGCAGCCATCATCGCGAGCAGACCGCCCAGCGACGTGCCGATCCAGAACACGCGCGGCACGTCGAGCGCAGCCAGCAGCGACAGGAGATCGCCAACGTAAACCAGTGGCTGGTAGTTGGCAGGGTTCGCATCCCAGCCTGACTGGCCACGTCCGCGCAGGTCAGGCGACAGCACACGGTGCGTGGCCGCCAGCGATTCGGCCAGCGGCGCGAAGTCGCGATGATTGCGCGTCAGCCCCGGCACGCAGAGCACGGGTGGCCCGACGGGCGCGCCGTCCGGCCGGTACTCGCGCACGAACAGCTCGAGGCCGTCGGCGGCTCGCAGCCGGTGGTCAAGGATCTGCATGCCGTCGGTTCCTTCGACGTCTCAGGGAAGGGGATCAGGATACTGCCGCCGCAGTTCACGTTTGAGAATCTTGCCGTTCGGATTGCGCGGCAGGCTGGCGACGAAGCGCACTCCCGCGAGTCGCTGCTGCCGACCGACGCGCGCGTTGACCCAGTCACGCAGTTCGGCCGCAAGCTCTGGCGCGGCCGCCCCGACTGTCGTCGCGCCGCCTGCCGCCGTCATGCGTGGCACGACGATGGCGAGCGGCGTTTCGCCCCACCGCGCGCTCGGTACGCCAATCACGGCGGCTTCGTCGACCACCGGGTGCGTGACGAGCACCGCCTCGATGTCCGCGGGGAACACGTTCTGGCCACCCGAGATGATCATGTCTTTCTTGCGGTCGACCAGATAGAGAAAGCCATCGTCGTCGAGGCGACCGACGTCTCCCGTGCGCAGCCAGCGCTCGCCGGCGGGATCGGTCCACGTGGAGTCGGCATCGGCGTCCGGGCGGTTCCAGTAGCCGGCCATCGTGATCTGGCCGCGACCGACGATCTCGCCAGGCTCACCGACGGTGACTTCGCGATCGTCGTCACCAACCAGGCGCAGGTCCGTGCCGGGCACCGGCTTGCCGACCGACGCGGGGTGTGTCGCCGCATCCTCAGGCGCCAGCGTCGTGATCAGGCCTTCGGTGAGTCCGTAGAGCTCGATGAACTGGCCGCCCAGTTCGGTCAGCGCGCGGCGCTTCAGGTCGAGCGCCAGCGGCGAACCGCAGCACATGATGCTGCGCATCGAACTGAGGTCGGTCGCCGCGCGCAGCGGCGACTCGAGCAGGCGTTGCACCATCACTGGCACGATGGACGTGTGCGTGATGCGTCGTTGCGCGATGCGCTCGAAGCAGCGCGTTACATCGAATGCCGGTTCGATGACCAGCGTGCCACCGGCGACCAGCGTGCACAGCAGGCTGACCCAGCTGATGTTGGAGTACAGGCCGATCGGACACAGCGTGACGGCGCGGCTGTCGTAGCGCAACGCGATCGCGAGCGTGAACGCCCAGTCGACGCGGCGCCGGTGCGTGTGAACGATGCCCTTCGGCAGGCCGGTCGTGCCGCTGCTGTAGATGATGTTGCACAGTGAATCGCTGCCGATCGGCGCCGGTGCCGCGAGTGGCGCTGCCTGCGCGCTCCAGGCCGCGAATTCCTGCCACGGCAGCCCGGCTGCACGCGGCGCATCGACGCACACCCACAAGTTGACCTGCGCGACACGCGAGGCGCGAAACCGGGCCGCATGCTCGGCCGTCGCGATGACGGCCGTCGCGCCGCAGTCAGCAAGCATCGCGTCGACGGCGTCGTCGCTGATCGACACGTTCAGCGGCACGACGCAGGCGCCGGCGCGCAGCACGCCGAACAGCGCCTCGACCATCTCGATGCCATTGGCCATCAGCACGACGACGCGATCGCCCGGCCGGACCCCGGACGCCTGCAATGCCCCGGCCACCTGGCGCAGCCGCGCGCCGAACTCGCGCCAGCTCAGCTCGCGCGCGCCGCAGACCAGCGCCGGCTTGGACCCGAGCCACCGCGACTGCCGGTCGATCAGATCCGGCAGCAGCGGCGCGGGTGCGTCGAACCCGCTCATGGCAGCGAACTCAGTCGAACTTGTAGCCGACGCCCAGCGTCCAGGTGCGCGGCGGCCCATAGAAGCCGCTGACCACGTTGCCGAAAGTCGCACCCGGGAACACATAACCGCCGATGCGGTAGCGCTCGTCGCTGATGTTGCGCCCGTACACGCCGACCGTCAGCTTCTCGTCCGCCGACATCCAGGTCGCGCCCAGGTCAAGCAGCGTGTAGTTCTGCTGGTCGATCGCCGGGTTCCGCGCCTCGAACAGCTGGTAGTCATCGCGGAACGAGATCGACGGCACCACCGTCAGCGAGCCACGCTCGCCGAAGTCACGGCGATAGGTCAGTGCCAGAGCGGCGGTCCACTCGGGCGTGTTCTGGAAGTCGAACTCGCCAGCGCGGTTGCGGCGCGTTCCGGTCGCCGGGTCGAACGTGATGAACTCGTTGAACGCGGCGTCGATGTAACCGAGCTGCAGCGTGGCCGACAGCGACTCGGTGAACGCGACCGCGCCCTCGAGCTCGAAACCCTGGATCTCCGAGCTGCCCGCGTTGTCGACGAAGCTCGCGATCGCCGTGCCGATGGCCACCTGCGAGGTGATCTGCTGATCCTCGTAGTCGGAGCGGAACACCGCAGCGTTCAGTCGCAGGCGATCATCGAACAGCGACGTCTTGACGCCGAGCTCGGTCGTTTCGACCGTTTCTGGTTCATAGCCCTGCGTCGTCGGCGCGAACAGGAAGGCGTCGCCACGCATGTCGAAGCCGCCGGACTTGAATCCCTGGCTCCACGAGGCATACCAGGTCCAGTCATCGGTGGGCTGCCAGGTCAGGCTGACGCGCGGCGTGAACTCGGAGAAGCTGCGCGAGTTGGTGTAGTTGGTGCGCAGCAGGCCCGGAATCGCGTTCGGGTTGCCGAACAGCCGGCTGCGAGTACCGGCGAAGTTCTGCCGATACACCTGGCCTGTCTTGTCGTCGCTCGTGTAGCGACCGCCGATCGACGCGGAGAAGGTATCGGTGACCTTGTAACTGAAGTCAGCGAACGCCGCGTAGCTTTCGGTGTCGACGCTGCCGGCAGTCGCGATCGTCAGGTTCGCGATGCCGACGATCGTATCGAAAGCGCCCGAAGCGGAGCCATCGAGGTAGAACAGGCCGCCGACCGCCGACAGGCGCTCGCCCTGATACAGCAGCTGGAATTCCTGGGTCAGCTGGTTGTCGTCGTAGAAGGCAGGCACGTCGAGCGCCGGTGCCGGGCCGGTGTCGAAGTCGATCACCGTCACGGTATCGCCCTCGCGCCACGCCGTGATCGACTTGAACGTCAGCGTGTCGCTGATGTTCCACTCCGCCAGCAACGAGAGCCCCTTGGTTTCAACGGAGTTCAGGTCGCCGACGCCGCCGCGCGTGTCGTAGACGTCGGGCAGGATGCCCTCGCCGGTCGCGAGGCCCAGGCCCGGCGCTTCGCGATGACCATGCCGGGGCGCGGAGTCGTCGTTCAGGACATCGCCGGCGAGGCGGAAGAACAGGTTCTCCGTGGGAGTCCATTCCGCCGACAGGCGGAACGCCTTGACGTCCTTGTCGTAGTGCTCGGCACCGGTCAGCAGGTTCTTGCCGAAGCCATCGCGCTGGTAGATGGCAGCAGCGCCACCGACCGAGAAGGTGTCGGTCACGGGCGTGCCGCCGCTGACGATCACATCACGCTGGTTGTAGGTGCCGAGGTTGACCCGGGCATTGAGGCTGGACTCCTGACCGAGGCGGCGCGTGACGTACTTGACGGCGCCGCCCACGGTGTTGCGGCCGTACAGCGTACCCTGCGGTCCGCGCAGCACCTCGACGCGCTGGATGTCGTAGATGTCGAGCACGGCGCCCTGCGGGCGCGCGACGTAGACGTCGTCGACATACAGGCCGACGCCGGGCTCGAAGCCCCACAGTGGATCCTGCTGGCCGACACCGCGGATGAACGCGATCAGCGTCGAGTTGCTGCCGCGCGCGACCTGCAGCGTCAGGTTGGGCGTGCTCTGCTGCAGCGCCGTGATGTCGCCGGCCCCGCTCTGCGCGAGCTGCTCGGCGGTGAACGCAGTCACGGCGATCGGCACATCCTGCAGCGATTCCTCGCGGCGGCGGGCGGTGACGACGATCTCCTCGATGCCGATGTCGGCACTGTCCTGCGCCAGCGCTGGCACGGGCGCCGCGACGGCGCACAGCGCCACCAGGGCGGCAGAGCCACCGGCGAGACGGAGAAAACGGGACGCAGCGATCGTTCGCCGCACGAACTCGGAAGCACGGAGCATGGCGTCAACCCCCTCGGTTATTTCAACGCGTGCTGAAATCTAGTTCAACGACTTTTGAAATACAAGTGTCACGGATTGCACGCCGACGCCGAGTCGACGACACTAGCCAGCCGCACGCGAACCGCCCGAGGGGGCACGGCTTGTCTACTGCAGCGCAAAAGAAAAGCGTCGCCCCGCGCACTCGCGGGCGTCGGCCCGCGGGCGGGCGCAGCGCCCGCGACCGCATCCTCGACGCCGCCGAACGGCAGTTCGCGCAGCGCGGTTTCCATGCGGTGTCGGTGCGCGAGATCACCACCGCCGCGGGCGTCGATGTCGCGCTCGTGAACTATCATTTCGGCGGCAAGCAGCCACTGTTCGAAGCGGTGTTCATGCGCCGCGCGCAGCTGCTCAACGAGGAGCGCCTGCGGCGCCTCGAGGCCGTCGTCACCCGCGCCGCGCCGCGTGCCGCCGGCATCGAAGCCATCATCGATGCCTTCACGCACCCCCTGCTCGACCGCTCGGCGCGCGGCGGTCCGGGCTGGAAGGCGTATTTCGCGCTGATCGCCCAGGTCAACAACTCGACGGAGTTCGGCGGCCTGATGATGACGCGGTTCTTCGACCCGGTCGTGCACGCGTTCATCGCTGCGCTGCGCGACGCCATGCCGGGGTGCGACGAGCGCGATCTGTACTGGAGCTACCACTTTCTGTCTGGCGCGCTGACGCTGACCTTCGCGGAAACAGGCCGCATCGACAACCTGTCGCAGGGACTGTGCCGCTCGGCCGATCTAGACAGCGTGCACGAGCGGCTCGTCCCCTATGTTGCCGCGGGCTTCCGCGCGCTGTGCGTGCGCAGCGCCAAGGCCCGCCGCAAAGGCACGCGCCGGCGCGCGGCTTCATGAGTGCCGCGACCGTGCCGGGCACACCCGCGCGCCCGGCCCCGCCCGACGGCTGGGCACTGGTCACCGGCGCCGCAAGCGGCATCGGCCTGGGCATCGCAATGGCGCTGGCGCAGGAAGGCCGCGCCGTCGCGCTGGCGGATCGCGACCACACCGGCGCGGAGGCCGCGACGCGGCAGCTCAGCGCGGCAGGCGCACACGCGCTGGCGCTGCCGCTCGATGTCACGCGCGACGACAGCGTCGCTGCTGCCATCGCGGCACTCGACGGTCCGATCACGCTGCTCGTCAACAACGCCGGCGTGCAGCACGTCGCGCCCCTCGAGGAGTTGCCACCCGGTCGGTTCGCCGAGCTGATCGACATCATGCTGACCGGCAGCGCGCGCGTGTGCGCCGCCGTGCTGCCACGCATGCGGACGCAGGGCCATGGGCGCATCATCAACATGGGCTCGATCCACTCGCTGGTCGCCTCGCCCTACAAGAGCGCTTACGTGGCGGCCAAGCATGGCCTGGTGGGCCTGACGCGCGCGCTCGCACTCGAGACCGCGGCCACCGACATCACCGTCAACGCCATCTGCCCTGCCTACGTTCGAACGCCGCTGGTCGACGCGCAGATCGAAGCCCAGGCGCGCGCGCATGGCCTGACCGTCGACCAGGTCATCCGCGAAGTCATGCTGAAGCCGATGCCCAAGGGTCGCTTCATCGAGATCGACGAGATCGTCGGCACGGTTCGCTTTCTGTGCAGCGATGCAGCGCGCAACCTGACCGGGCAGTGCCTGGTGCTGGACGGCGGCTGGACGGCGCAGTAGGCGGCCTGCGGCGGCACGCTCGCGCGCTTACTTCGCGAACAGCCGCGCCGGATCCTTGAAGGCCTTGAACTCGAGCGCATTGCCGCTCGGGTCGTAGAGAAAAAACGTTGCCTGCTCGCCGACGAGGCCCGCAAAGCGGATGCCGGGCTCGATCACAAAGCGCACGCCGCGCGCGCGCAACCGCTCGGCGAGCTGGTGCCAACCCTGCCAGTCCAGCACGACGCCGAAGTGCGGTACGGGCACCGCGTGGCCATCGACCTCGTTGTGGTGCGCGGGCAGCTCGAAGGCGCCGCGCGCGGGATCGAGATGCGCGACGAGCTGGTGACCGAAGAAATCGAAGTCGACCCACTGGACGTCGCTGCGGCCCTCGGCGCAGCCGAACAGGTCACCATAGAATGCGCGCGCCGCGGCCAGGTCGTGCACCGGGATGGCGAGATGGAACGGCTGCGGCGCAGCGCTCATTGCGCAGCCTTGGGCGCTTCGCCCGCCTGCCCGGCGGGCGTGCCGAGGATGCGGTTGATCTCGATGAAGTTGCCATCGGCATCCCAGACCGCGCTGAACAGCACCGGAATGACGCCGCCGCCGGCAGCCAGATACTCGATGCGCTGCGGCGCCTCGGCGACGCGCACGCCCGCCGTCGCGCGGATCCTCTCGAAACGCGTCTCGAGATCCTGCACGTTGAAGACCAGGATCAGCCCGCCCGGCTGCGCCTTGCGGAACACCGGCGCAGGCACGGGCTCCGTGACATTGAGCCGCTGCATCAGCCCCAGCACGCCGATGAAATCGTCGTTGGCGCGCAGCAGCACGAGGCGGATCGTCGGCGGCGTCGGCTGGCCGGCAGCGTCGACGCCGCCGCCCATCTTCTGGTCATAGATGACCTGCAGGCCGAGCGCGTCGCGATACAGCGGCAACGAGCGGTCGATATCGCGCACCACCAGCGTCGTGCGGCGCAGGTCGACCGGGATGCGCTGCCCTTCAGGCAGCGGCGCCGCAGCGAGCGGCGCAATGCCCAAGACGGCAAGGACACAGATCAGCCACATTTTTTGCATCACACCACCCCCCTTCAACGCACGCCGGCCGCGCTCAGCGCGCCAGCAGGCGCGGCAGCCATTTCTGGAACCGCGTCGGACTCAGGCGCTTCAGCCGCCACAGCCACTGATAGCGGCTCGGATAAACGAAGTGCGTGCGGCCGCGTGCCGCCGCCAGCAGCAGCGCTTCGGCGACGGTTTCGGCCGACAGGTTCGACTCTTCCATGACGCGCCGCGCACCGGTCAGCGTGCGCTCCGGTCCGCGGGCCGCATCCAGCAGGCGCGTGCGGAAGAAGCCCGGCATTGCCGCGACGACCTGGATGTCGTGCGCCGCCAGCTCCTGCATCAGCGTCTCCGACAACGCGATGACCGCGGCCTTCGCCGCATTGTAGGAACTCATCTGCGCGTTCGTGACGAAGCCGGCGGCGCTCGCGACGTTGATGATGACGCCGCCGCGCTGCGCCTGCATGTGCGGCACGACGGCGCGACAGCTGTGCACGATGCCATGCACGTTGATGTCGAAGACCCAGCGCCAATCCTCGACTGGGGACGCGATGAACCCGCCTGCAGTGGCCACACCCGCGGCATGCAACGACAGGTCGATGCCACCGACGACCTCGACCGCCTGCGCCACCAGCGCTTCGAGCGCTGCCGCGTCGCGCACATCGCAGGCGGCCGCTGCCACGGTGGCGCCCTGGCCCTGCAGGCTCTGCGCGACGAGGCTGAGACGGGCCTCGTCGACATCGGTCAGGAACAGCTTCCAGCCTTCGCGGGCCAGCAGTTCGGCGCAGGCGAGCCCGAGGCCGCTGGCAGCACCGGTGATGAAGGCGCGGCGGCGCGGGAAGCGCTGCGACAGATTGAAGATGGCGGCGGGCATGGCTCAGGGCGCTCAGGGGCCGCCATCGTCGCCTGATTCGCCCGCGAAATCGAGTCGAGCCTGTAGCGGCGCACCGCCGGGCGCGTCAGACGCCCGTGCCGCGCCCGCGGGGCGGCCGCGCTGCTCCGGCCGGTCGGCCGCGGCGGCAGGCATCGCTGCAGTACTTGACCTGCTCCCAGTCGCGCGCCCAGCGACGCCGCCACGTGAACGGCCGGCCGCAGTGCGCGCAGGTCTTCGAGGGCAGGTCGCGCTTTGCAACGCCGCGCATGTCAGCGGCCCTCGGCCCGCAGCCGTTCGCGCAAGGCGGTCGCTTGCGCGGCAATCGCCGCGCGCTGCGGCGTATCGAGGCGCGCGAGATTGCGCAGCTGCATGCCCATCCGCTGGTTCTTCGCCAGCGCCGCCTCGTGCCGCGCCAGGAAATCCCAGTACAGCGTCGTGAACGGGCAGGCCTTCGGACCCACCGCAAGCGCCGGGTCATAGCGACAACCGGCGCAGTGGTTGCTCATGCGGT
>JBIITU010000252.1:0-5221 GCA_044340335.1 Steroidobacteraceae bacterium | reverse complement strand
GTCGGTTTCGACCAGGGCGGCTTGCTGACCGAGGCGATCGCCAAGCATCCGCATGCCGTGCTGCTGCTCGATGAGGTCGAGAAGGCGCATCCGGATGTCTTCAACCTGCTGCTGCAGGTCATGGACCACGGCACGCTGACCGACAACAACGGCCGCAAGGCCGACTTCCGCCACGTCATCATCGTCATGACGACCAATGCGGGCGCCGCCGACATGGCGCGCGCGTCGATCGGCTTCGTCTCGCAGGACAACGCCAGCGACGGCATGGAAGCGATCCGCAAGCTCTTCTCACCCGAGTTCCGCAACCGCCTCGACGCGGTGATCCAGTTCGGCCCGCTCGATCCGGTGACGATCGAACGCGTCGTCGACAAGCTGCTGGTCGAGGTCGAGATGCAGCTGGAGGCGAAGCGCGTCGCGCTGTCGCTCGACGATGCTGCGCGGCGCTGGATTGCCGCGAAGGGTTACGACCCGAAGATGGGCGCGCGGCCGATGGCGCGCGTGATCCAGGAGTACATCAAGCGTCCGCTGGCCGAAGAACTGCTGTTCGGCAAGCTGGCCGGCGGCGGTCAGGTGCGCGTGACCGTGATGCCGGATGGCTCTGGGCTGAAGCTGGAGTCGACTGCCGCAGAGGAGCCCGCGGTCACGGCTTGAGTCGGGCAGCTGTCGCTCGACAGCTGCCGCTATGTCAGCGTCCGCGGTAGACGATGCGGGCCTTGCTGAGGTCGTACGGCGTCATTTCGACCGTGACGGCGTCGCCGGTCAGGATGCGGATGTAGTTCTTGCGCATCTTGCCGGAGATGTGCGCGGTGACGATGTGTCCGTTCTGCAGCTTCACCCGGAACGTGGTGTTGGGCAGGGTCTCGACGACCTGACCTTCCATCTGCAGCGCATCTTCCTTGGACATTCAGTTCCCGCGGTGGCCGAAAAAACGAGGGCGGATTCTGCATAAACGGCCGCCGCAATGCAATTGCATGCCCTTTACCAGTGATCCGGCACCCCGGCGGCGGCATGTACGGCCAGCAGGGCGCTGAATTCCGCCCGGGGCAGGGGTCGACTGCCCAGGCTCTGCAGGTGCCGCGAGGCAAGCTGACAGTCGATCAGCTGGCTGCCGTGCGCGAGCGAGCGGTCGACCAGTGCCGCCAGCGCCACCTTCGAGGCATCGGTCTCGTGCGAGAACATCGATTCGCCGAAGAACACCCGGCCGAGCTGCACCCCGTAGAGGCCGCCGACGCGGCGCCCATCGCGCCAGGTCTCGACACTGTGCGCGATGCCGAGGTCGTGCAGCCGGGTGTAGGCCGCGCGCATGTCATCAGTGATCCAGGTGCCGTCGCTGGCATCGCGCGGTGCCGCGCAGTCGCGCATCGTGCCGCGGAAGTCGGCGTCGAAGCGCACCTCGTAGCCGCGGTTGCGCTCGCTCTTGGCGAGGCTGCGGCTGCGGCGAAACTCCGCCGGGAACAGTACGGCGCGCGGGTCCGGGCACCACCACAGCACCGGCTGACCGGCGGAATACCACGGAAATATCCCGCGCCGATACGCGGCGATCAGTCGCGCGGGCGACAGGTCGCCGCCGGCCGCCAGCAGCCCGGGCGGGTCGTCGAGCGCCCGCTCCGTCGGTGGGAAGGCATCAGGCGGATCGCGGCGCGTCAGCCAGGTGATGTTGTGCATCGGCCGCTCAGCGATAGGGCACGTGGTCGCTGACCGCCGCGGCGTAGTCGTCGACGTGACTGCCCTCGCGACGCAGGAAGTCGCCGATCGCGGCGCGGAAGCGCGGGTCGGCGATGAAGTGCGACGACCAGGTCAGGGTCGGCTCGAAGCCGCGCGCGACTTTGTGCTCGCCCTGCGTGCCCGGTTCGAAATGCGCCAGCCCGCGCTCGAGGCACAGCTCCACGCCCTGGTGATAGCAGGTCTCGAAATGCAGGCTGTGCAGCTCCGCGGCCGCGCCCCAGTAGCGGCCATAGAGGCTGTCGCGGCCGACGAACAGGATCGCAACCGCGACGATCTCGCCGGCGCGCCGCGCCAGCTTCGTGACGAGTCCGCCATCCGGCGCCCGCGCGATCGCCGTGAAGAACTCGCGCGTCAGGTAGGGCTCGTGGCCATGCCGCAGGAAGGTATCGCGGTGCAGCGCGTAGACGCGGTCGAGTTCGGCGTCGGTCAGCTCGGGGCCGCTGCGGGTTTCGTAGTGAATGCCCTGTTCGGCGACGCGGCGCCGCTCGCGCTTGGCCTTCTTGCGCTTGTCCGCCGTGAAACTGTCGAGGAAAGCGTCGAAGTCGGCGTAGTCGCGATTGTGCCAATGGAACTGGCAGTCGCGGCGCGACAGCCAGCCGGCCGCATCCAGCACCTGTTTGGCAGCTGGATCCGGAAACAGCACGTGTGCGGTCGACAGGCCGCGTGTCTCGACATAGCGCTGCGCGGCCTCCAGCAGCCGCGCGGCAGTGTCCTCGAACGGCAGGTCCGCGCGCACCAGCAGGCGCGGCCCGGTGGCTGGCGTGAACGGCACCGCGATCAGCAGCTTCGGGTAGTAGCTGATGCCGGCGCGCGCATAGGCCTGCGCCCAGCTGAAGTCGAACACGAACTCGCCGTAGGAATGCTGCTTGAGGTAAGCAGGTGCCGCGGCCGCGAGACCGCGCGAGTCGCTGAGAGTGATGGTGGCCGGCTGCCAACCCGTGCCCGCGCCAACACAACCGGTGGTCTCGAGTGCCGCCAGCCAGGCATGCCGGACGAACGGACTCGCGCCGTCCGACAGCGCATTCCACTGGCCCGGGTCGAGATCGACGATGCGTTGGTCGACGGCCTCTCTCACGCGTGTCCGAGCTGCTCCAGATAGCGGTCGGCGTCGAGCGCCGCCATGCAGCCGGACCCGGCCGACGTGATCGCCTGCCGGTAGACGTGGTCCGCGACGTCGCCGGCGGCGAACACGCCGGGCACGCTGGTCGCGGTCGCATTGCCGGACGTGCCGCTGCGCACCTGGATGTAGCCGTCCTTCATGTCGAGCTGGCCGGCGAAGATCTCGGTGTTGGGCGTGTGGCCGATCGCGATGAACACGCCGGTGACCGGCAGATCGCGCGCGGGCCCGCCGGCGGTCGGCGCGATCCGCAGGCCGTTGACGCCGGCGTCGTCACCGAGCACGGAGTCGACCACCTGGTTCCACTCGAGCGCGATCTTGCCCGCCTTTTCGCGCTCGAACAGCCGATCCTGCATGATCTTCTCGGCGCGCAGCCGATCGCGGCGATGCACCAGCGTCACGTGCGCGGCGATGTTCGACAGGTACAGCGCCTCTTCGACCGCCGTGTTGCCGCCGCCGATCACGGCGACCCGCTGGTTGCGGAAGAAAAAGCCGTCGCAGGTCGCGCAGGCGGAGACGCCGCGGCCCTTGAACGCCTCTTCGGAAGGCAGCCCGAGGTAGCGGGCGGAGGCGCCGGTCGCGATGATCAGCGCATCGCAGGTGTAGGTGGCCGAGTCGCCGACGAGTTCGAACGGCCGCTGGCCGAGCCTTACCGTGTGGATGTGGTCATTGACGATGTCGGTTGCAAACCGCGCGGCGTGTTCGCGCATGCGCTCCATCAGTGCCGGGCCCTGCAGGCCGTGCGGATCGCCCGGCCAGTTGTCGACCTCGGTGGTGGTCATCAGCTGGCCGCCCTGGGCGAGGCCGGTGACCAGCACGGGGGCGCGATTGGCGCGGGCGGCATAGACGGCGGCGGAGTAACCGGCGGGACCTGAACCCAGGATCAGAAGTCTGCTGTGGCGTGTCGGCATGTAGAATCTTCGGCTGTGGATGAAGTGCGAGCCGCGATGTTAGGGGAGCGACCCCTGCGCCACCAGCGCAGCGGCGATGTTCCGGTTCTCACCGGCCTGCCAATTCAGTAGAATCAACGTGATGCAATATATACCTCGAACGGGTGGTGAGAGCTTTGGCGACTTCGACCGCTGACGCCAAGGGCGCTCCCAAGTTGACGGCGGCGGTCGCCCGCGGGCTGCGCGAGGCGGGGCTGTTGCTGCTGGGCACGGTGGCGCTGGTGCTGCTGGTCGCGCTGGCGAGCTACGACGCGACCGACCCCGGCTTCTCGTTCACCGGTTCGGGCGATCAGGTGCACAACCTGATCGGGCGTTTCGGCGCCTGGTTTGCCGATGTGCTGTTCTTCCTGTTCGGCTGGCCCGCGTTCCTGTTTCCGGTGATGCTGGGTGCCTGGTGCTGGGCCTTGCTGCGCCGGCGCACCGCCGAAGCAGGCGCATCGCGCACCAACTCGATGCTGCGCGTCGGCGGCTTCGTCGTCGTGCTGATCGCCAGCTGCGCGCTGGCCTGGCTGCACTGGAGCGCAGGCTCCTTGCGCCAGTCGGCCGGCGGCGTCGTCGGCATGCTGTTCGGCGATGCGATGTTGTCGAGTTTCAGCTTCCTCGGTGGCACGCTGCTGATGCTTGCGGCGTGGATGGGCGGCGTTTCGCTTGCCTTCGGCGTCTCGTGGCTCACGGTCATGGATCGCACCGGTGCGGCGTTCTGGAACGCGATCGACCGGTTCAAGACGAGCCGCGCCGTGGCTCGTGATGTCGCCGAGGGCGAGACGCGCAAGCAGGCCCGCAAGGAAGTGGTCGAGGTCGAACAGAAGAAGTCGGCCGCTCGCGCCAAGCCCCGCATCGAAGCGCCGGCGCCCGTCATCGAGAAGAGCGACCGCGTCGAAAAGGAGCGGCAGGCACCGTTGTTCGAGGCGAAGGCGGGCGAACTGCCGCCGTTGTCGCTGCTCGACGATTCGCCGACGCGCGAGTCGCTGTACTCCGCCGAAGCGCTCGAGGCCATGTCGCGCCTTGTCGAGCTCAAGCTCAAGGATTTCGGCGTAGAGGTCGAGGTCGTCGCCGTGCTGCCGGGTCCGGTCGTCACGCGCTTCGAGATCCGCCCGGCGCCGGGCGTCAAGGTCAGCCAGATCAGCGCGCTCGCGAAGGATCTCGCGCGCTCGCTGTCGGCGATCAGCGTGCGCGTGGTCGAGGTGATCCCGGGCAAGTCCGTCATGGGCATCGAGATCCCGAACGAGAAGCGCGAGATCGTCACGCTCGGCGATATCGTCAAGGCCAAGGCCTATGACGACCTCAATTCGCCGCTCGCGCTGGCGCTCGGCAAGGACATCGGCGGCCAGCCGGTCGTCGCGGACCTGCAGAAGATGCCGCACCTGCTGATCGCAGGCACCACGGGTTCGGGCAAGTCGGTTGCGATCAACGCGATGGTGCTGTCGCT
>JBIITU010000251.1:0-5248 GCA_044340335.1 Steroidobacteraceae bacterium | reverse complement strand
CAACTTCGGCGAGCGCTTCGGCTTCGGCCGACCGCCGTTCCCGGGTGGCAGCCTGTGGGTGCACGCCGTATCGGTCGGCGAGGTGCAGGCGGCAACGGCGCTGGTGCGCGCGCTGCGCGAGCGCTATCCGACCGTGCCGCTGGTGCTGACCACCGTGACCCCGACGGGCGCGGAGCGGGCCCGGGCGCAGTTCGGCAACGACGTCTGGGTGCGCTATGTGCCCTACGATCTCCCGGGCAGTGTCACTCGCTTTTTCGACCGCGTGCAGCCGCGCATGGCGATCATCCTCGAGACCGAGCTGTGGCCCAATCTGTACAACGAGTGCGGCCGGCGTCGCGTGCCACTCGTGCTCGCCAGCGCGCGGATCTCACCGCGTTCCGCCACCCGCTACCGGCGACTGTCCGGCCTGTTCCGCGAGACGCTGTCGCACGGCATCGTCATCGCCGCGCAGAGCGAAGCCGACGCCGAGCGGTTCCGTTCCATCGGCGCGAACCCGCTGCGCACGCATGTGACTGGCAACATCAAGTTCGATTTCAGCCTGCCTGCGGATATCGGCGCGATCGGGGCCGCACTGCGCGCCCGGCACGCGCCGCAGCGGCCGGTGTGGATTGCCGGCAGCACGCATGAGGGCGAAGAGGAGATCCTGCTCGACGTGCAGTCGCGGCTTGCAGTCGAGCCGAAGCCACTGTTGATACTCGTGCCGCGCCATCCGCAGCGATTCGACGATGTTGCGGCGCTGCTCGACCGGCGCCGGTTGCGCTACGTGCGTCGCTCGAGCGGCCAGCCTTGCGATGCGGGCACCGACGTGCTGCTGGTGGACACGCTGGGGGAATTGCTGCAGTTCTACGCCGCCGCGGATGTGGCATTCGTCGCCGGCAGCCTGGTGCCTGTCGGCGGCCACAACCTGCTCGAGCCTGCGGCGCTGGGCATCGCCGCGTTGTCCGGGCCGCACAATTTCAACGCGCAGGAAATCGCCGATATGCTGATCGAGACCGGAGCGGTGCAGGTCGTGCGTGACGCCGGCGAGATGGGCGCCGCCTTGCAGGGGCTGTTTGCCGATCCGGTCGAGCGGGCTCGGCGCGGCTCGCTCGGGCGGGAGGCGGTCGATCGCAATCGCGGTGCGCTGGGCCGGCTGCTGACGCTGATCGACCCGATAATCAACGAGCAGCGCTGAACGGCGCGCGCTGATCCGCCGCCACGCCGGCGCAGTGGCCCGTCAGGGCGTGCCGGACGGAGCGGGCGCGGCCGGCGCGGCTTCCGACAGCCAGGCGTTCACTTCCTCGAGCGCCTTGCGATCCAGGTTGCCGGCGGCCTGCTTGAGTCGCAGCACGTTCAGAATGAAGTCGTAGCGGCTGCGCGAGTAGTTCGTCTGTGCCTGCACGAGCGCGCGGCGCGCATCCAGCACGTCGACCGCGGTGCGGGTGCCAACCTCATAGCCGGCTTCAGTGGCCTTCAACGCCGTCTGGCTCGACTCCAGCGCCTGCCGCAGCGCCTGCACGCGCGAGATCTCGCTGCTGACGCCGAGAAACGCATCGCGCGCCTGGCGCTCGGTCTGCCGCGTCACCCGCGTCAGCCGCTCGCGCGCCGCCATCCACTGGAATTCGGACTGGCGCACGCGCGACTGCGTGCCGCCGCCGGCAAAGATGGGCACGTTGACCTGCAGCGAAACCGTCGTTTCATCGTTGTCGCTGGTGCGCTCGCCGACGTTGCCACTCTCGAAGTTGATGGTCGCGCTCTGGTTGGTGTTGCCGCGCGAGGCTGTCAGGTCCACCGAAGGCAGGTGGCCGCCGAACGCGGCGCGGACGTTGTCGCGCGCAATGTCAGCCGCGAGACGGCTCGAGATCAGCGCGAGGTTCTGCTCGAGCGATGCCTGCACCCACTCCTGTTCGGTGGCCGGCTCCGGGGTTCGCAGGGGCATGCTGTCTGCAGGCTTGGCGAGGCGCGGGAAGCGATCGGCGGTGATCTCGCGCAGCAGTTCTTCGGTCGAGGCCAGTTGGCGCTTCGCGGCGATCAGCGATGCGGCTGCACTGTCGCGCGCGGCCTTGGCTTCCTGAGTGTCGGTGATCGCGATCAGGCCGACTTCGAAGCGCTTCTCGGCCTGCTCGAGCTGGCGCGCGATCGACTCGAACGCGCTCTGCTGCGCATCGACGTTATCCTGCGCGGCGAGGACATCGAAGTACCGCTCGGAGACCCGTGCGATGAGGTCCTGCTCCGCGGCCGCGTAATCCGCCTCGGCCTGCGCGACCTGCTTGCTGGCGCGCTTCAGCGCGACCCAGTTTTCCCACGCGAACACGCTCTGGCGCAGATCGACGCTCCAGCGGTCGGTCTCCGGCTCCGAATCGCTCGCCTGCAGGAAGTTGAACACGACGCGGTTGCCCGAGCCGGCCGGTTGCTCGATCTCCTGCGGGAACTGGCCTGTGGAGGAGCTGTCGGCGCGGGTCTTGGCGGCGGAGGCATTGACCTGTGGCAGCAGCGCCGCCAGCGCCTGCGGTCGCGCTTCCATCGAAGCACGGCGGTTGGCGTCGGCTTCGCGGATCTGCGGGTCATTGCTGAGGGCCCGCTCATAGACGGCGAGCAGGTCTTCGGCTCCAGCGGCGGGCATGGCGAGCAGCAGGCCGACGGCGAGCGAGATCCGACGATTCATGAATGTCAGTCCTTCAGGTGTTCGGGCGATCCCTCAGCCCGAGTTAGTGTTGTATATCACTATATCACGGGCTGGAGCGACATGCCAGCAGCGGCGACAAGCGACCTAGTATGGACGCATCGACGGCTCGATCTGTTCCCGCCATGCATCGATACCACCTGTCAGATTGGCCACCTGCTGGTAACCGCGCTGCGCGAGGAACTGCGCGACCCGCAGGCTGCGACCGCCGTGGTGGCACATCACGACGACTGGCGTGGCCGGGTCGAGTTCGCCCAGCCGATCGGGCACTTCGTTCATCGGGATCGCCTTCGCCCAGTGGACCGAGCACAACTCGAGCTCCCAGGGTTCGCGCACATCGAGCAGCGTGAAAACTTCGCCGCGGTCGTGCCGCGCGACGATCTCGGCCGGGGGTAGTTCAACGACTGGCATGGCCTACCTCAGAAGTGAAAGCCCGACGGCGCTGCGGCGCCGACCAGCGGGTCGATGACGGTCTCGAGCAGCACCTGCTGCACCCATTCGGACGGCGTCACGCGCCGGATCAGCGTCGCCTGCATGATGGGTGCCGTGCCCACGACGACGAGCAGCCGGCCACCGACGGCGAGCCGTTGCTCGAAGCGGGTGTCGTAGACCGGCAGCGAGCCGGTCAGCACGATGGCGTCCCAGCTGCCCGCGCCCAGCGCGCCGGCCGCGAACGCGTCTGCAGTCGCGAGCTCCACCGACCCGAGCCCCAGGGTGGTGATGCGGCCCCGTGCGGCGGTGACGAAATCCTCGTGCCGGTCGATGCTGCGGACACGCGCGGCTTGCATCGCCATGGCGGCCGTCAGGTAACCGGAACCCGTGCCGACTTCGAGGACGCTGTCGCGCTCGGTCAGATCCAGGGCCTGCAGGAAGCGGCCAACCAGTTTGGGCGGCAGCATGTGCTCGCCGTGGCCGAGCGGGATGCTGCTGTCGGCAAACGCCGCATCGCGGTACGCATCCGGCACGAAGCGCTCGCGCGGCACGCGCCGCAACGTGTCGAGCGCGCGCTCATCGAGCACGTCCCAGGCGCGAATCTGCTGCGTGACCATCTGTTCCCGTGCGACATCGAACTGCATGCTGTGGCTCCACCGCAGGCCGGGCTGCGGTCTGTAACTTATTGTCCCTCAGCGACCCGCTCCGGCATATGGTGAATAGCCGAAAGGATGGCGTCCCTGCTCGGCTATGCTCCAAGGCAGGCCGCTCAAGCGCGCCATGATAACTAACGCCTCCGCCGGCTGGGGATAGCCGCAGCGGAAGCGAGGACTCCGTCGCCACACATGTCACTGCTCGGCCTGTTGTGTCTGCTGCTTGCCATTGCGGCCACGCTGCTCGGCGTCCTGTACTGGATGCAGCGCCGCGAGCTGACGGGCGTGCAGAGCGTCAGCGAACAGCTGGAGCGGCTGCTCGCGCCGCCGGGCACGCCCTCCGGTCGCGTCTACCTGCAGAGCGAGGTACCGCGCCTGCAGGAGTTGACCCAGGTCCTGAATCGCCTGCTGGTGCGGGTGTCGGAGCGCGGCGACCGGCTCGAGGTCGTGCAGTCGCAGGGTGCGGCGCTGTTCACGACGCTGGCGGATCGCAGTCATGAGGCTGTCATCGTGCATCGCGACGGCATCCTGTTCGCGAACCGTCATTTCGCCACGCTGGTCGGTGTCGAGCGCGAGCAGCTGCTCGGTCGACCGCTGGCCGAGCTGGTGGATCCGGAGTTCGCCGATCTGGTTGCGACGTCGCTGCGCCGGCGCCTGGCCGATGAGCACGCGCCGGAGCGCTTCGAGGTCGAGATGGTCGGCTTCCAGGCCCAGGTCAGCCGCCTCGAACTGACGGTGCGGCGGGTCGAGTGGGAAGGCGCTGCGGCGCTGCTGATCACCGGCGTCGAAATCGTGCAGACGTCGACTGTGCGCGCGCTGACCGAGCCCACCTATGCCCAGCACCTGGCCGCGACCGGCGTGTTCGCGACGTTGCAGGCGCCCGCCGATGGCAGCATCGCGCTCGACTGTCTGCCGGACGCGGTCGTCACGACGGACGTGCAGGGCGACATCGTGCACCTGAATCCGGCAGCCGAGCGGCTGCTGCAGGTCACGCGCGGCGATGCGCGCGGCAAGCCGCTGTCGGCTGTCATGGCATTCGCCGATGACGCCGACCGCCGCACCATCCTCGATCCGATCCAGCAGGCGCTCACCGGCACGGCCGCGGTCTACCTCGGGCGCCGGGCCGTGGCGCTGCAACGCCAGGGGCAGGAAGACCGCGTCGTCGAGGTGTCGGCCGCGCCGCTGCGGCGCGACCCGTCTGCGGATTCCGCCGGTACGGTCGTGCTGCTCCATGACGTCACGGAACTGCGCTCGACGGCGCGGCAGCTGTCGTACCAGGCGACGCACGATGCGCTGACCGGGCTGGTGAATCGGCGCGAGTTCGAGCGCCGCCTCGAGGATGCGCTCGAGACCGCGCGCCGCGGCGACAGCACCCACATCCTCTGTTATCTCGATCTCGACCGCTTCAAGCAGGTCAACGACAGCAGCGGCCACCAGGCCGGCGATCGCCTGTTGCGCGACGTCGCGCGCCTGCTGCGCGAAGCGGTCCGCGATTCGGATA
>JBIITU010000250.1:0-5252 GCA_044340335.1 Steroidobacteraceae bacterium | reverse complement strand
GCGACGATCCATGAACTCGTTCTTCCAGCCGAGCTCGTAGTTCCAGAGCTCTTCCGGGTCGAACTCATTACGTAGCTGCACTGTTCCCGTGGTCTGCGTGCCGCCGGCCTTGAAGCCCTTGGACACGGTCGCATAGAACAGGCCGAGGTCGGCAGGCGACGCGCTCAGCGTGACGCGCGGCGAGAAGTCGGTGAAGCTCGCGCTGCGGTCGTTGTTGCCCGTGATGATCGTGTTCGAGCGGGTCTGGCCGAGGGTCTTCACTTCCTCATCGGAGTAGCGACCGCCGACGATCAGCTTCCAGACATCCGAGATGTTCCAGGTCGCCTGCGCGAACAGCGCCCAGTAGTCGGTCGTGGTGTCGGAGTCTGCACCGGTGATCTCGAAGCCGTTCGGGCGATTGAGCGGGCTCTGCGCGCCGTGGAAGGTCGACTGGTCCTGCACGCCCGAGTCTTCGCCGACGATCACGCCGATGCTCCAGTCGATCGTCTGCGGATTGCGCGAGGCGAGGCGCAGTTCGGCGCTGGTCGAGCGCCGCTCGATCAGCAGGTCTTCGTAGAACGCGTCGATCGAGCCGCCGTCGACGTCGCCGAAGTTGAACAGCTCCGAATAGAGGTGGCCGGCGACCGCCGTCAGCGAGACGCTGTCGAAGTCGTACTGCAGCCGCGTGCTGACATACTGGAACTCGGAACCCACGCTCTGCGGACGGTTGAAGTTCACGCGATCGTCGTTCGCCGGATAGAAGCCGACGCCATCGGGGCTCGCGATGTTGCCCGGGCGATTCTGGTAGTACACGGCACGCCAGGTGGCGGTCAGGAAGCCGGTCGGCACGCCGACACGCATGCCTTCGTCGCCATCCATGTAGCTGTAGTTGAGGTCCCAGGTCAGGTTCTCGTTCGGCGTCCAGCGCGCGGTGAAGCGCGCGGCGTTGAACTCGCCGTCGTTGCCACCGCCGGTGGGGTTGATGTTCTTGATGAAGCCATCGGTGCGGCGGGTCTGCACGGAGGCACGCACGGCGAGCGTGTCGTCGAGGATCGGCGCGTTGACGATCAGGTGGCCGCCGCGGGTGCCGTAGTTGCCGAGACCGAGGCCGATTTCGGAGAACCACTCATTGCCGGGCTTTTTCGTGACGACGTTCAGCGCGCCGCCGACGGCGTTGCGACCGAAGTAGGTGCCCTGCGGGCCGCGCAGCACTTCAATGCGTTCGAGGTCCAGGATCTCGGGATTGCTGGTGCCGACCGCGACGTTGAAATCGTCGATGTAGAACGCGTAGGTGGCCGAGCGCACGTCCGTGAACGGGTTCAGCTGGTTCGAGATGCCGCGCAGGCTGATTTCCTTGCGATCGCGCGAACCGAGCGACACGAAACTGACGTTCGGCACGTTCGCGAGCACGTCCTCGACGCTGGTGACGTTCTGCTTCTCGATCGCGTCGGCGCTGATCGCGCTGACCGGGATCGGCACATCCATCAGCGATTCATCGCGGCGCTGCGCCGTGATGACGACCGATTCGAGCACGTTGTCGCCGGCGGCGCCTGCGGCCTGGTCCTGGGCAAACAGGGCAGGCGAGGCAGCAAGGCCGGCTGCCAGGGTCAGGCTGCCGAGCGGTGCGAACGGCCGACGGGTCTTCTTCATCATCATCGTCAATGTCCTCCAGCGGATTCCGGGCGCCATCAGTTCGTCCAGCACTGCGGGTCCGTCTGACCCTTGGCTGGATCGAGCGTCGAGCGTACGAGCACGATTGTGGAAATCTTTCTGCCGCGCAGTTCGGCATGGCCGGCGGCCAGCGCGCATGCGACCTCGCCGCCACGACGGCTGCGGATCACGTGATAGGTGTAGATGCGGTTGCCTTTCTGAAACACCCGTTTGAAGGGGACGACGATTTCGACATCGCCGCCGCCTGCCTGGATGCGCTGGAAGTGCGCCGCCCAGCCGTCGACGCCGCGGATGATTTCCTTGCCTTCGAGGTACAGCGTGGCATCGGGCGTGAACCACTGGCTGAAGGCTTCGGCGGTGTAGCCGCCGGGCACCTTGTAGGTGGCATTCCACCACACGAAAAAGCGCGAAAGCACGTCGCCAGAAGGCTCCGGCGCAGCGTGCGCGGGCGTCAGCAGCGCAGTCGCGCAGAGCAGCAGCGCCGCGACGCCGCGGCCTACTCGGGGCATGTGAATCATCGTGTTGTCTCCCGGACAGGGCGAGCGCTGCGGCTACTCTTGCGGGAGCCGTTCAGGTCGCGGGTTTCAGTGTCCAGCACCGGGGAAATGCGCGCAAGCCCCCGCGGGGCTTGTCGGTGTTGTTTTTCGACCGCACGCCGCGCCGCGGATCACGCGGGCGCGGTGTACCAGCGCTCGATCTTGGTGCGCAGCACCGCCAGCGGCAGTGCACCGGTATCGAGCACTTCGGCGTGGAACGCACGCAGGTCGAAGCGCCCGCCGAGCGCACTGGCCGCGCGACCGCGCAGCGACTGCAACTCGAGTTCGCCGATCTTGTAGGCGCAGGCCTGGCCGGGCAGGGAGATGTACCGGTCGATCTCGACTTCCACATCGCGCGGTGCCATCGACGTGTTGGCGAGCATGTAGTCGATGGCGCGCTGGCGGCTCCAGCCCTGGGCGTGCAGGCCGGTGTCGACGACGAGCCGGACGGCGCGCAGCATCTCCATGTCGAGGTGCCCGAACCACTGGTAGGGGTCGGTGAACATGCCGAGTTCCGGTCCCAACGATTCGGCGTACAGGCCCCAGCCTTCGGAGTAGGCGGTCAGGCCGCCGAAACGCAGGATCGGCGGCAGGCGCGGATCCTCCAGCGCCAGCGTGATCTGGTAGTGGTGGCCCGGAATTCCCTCGTGCAGCGTCAGGGTCTCGAGGGTGGGGATAGGCCGCGTGCCGAGCATCGCCATGTTGAACCACAGCACGCCCGGGGTTACGCCGTCCGGTGGGCCGGGTTTGTAGTAGCCGGTGCCACGCTGTCCGCCAATCGCGGGCAGCGCACGGACCGCGAACGGTGCCCGCGGGCGGCGCAGGAACAGCTTCGGCATGCCGGCCCAGATCCGTGCTTCGATCGAGTGCATGTGCTCGATCAGGGCGGCGGGCTCCGTGTAGTAGAACTGCGGATCGGTGCGGATGAACTCGAAGAACTCCGGCAGCGCACCGGCAAAGCGCAGATCCCGGCGTACCTGTTCCATCTCGGCGCGGATTCGCGTCACTTCTGCGAGGCCGGTCGCGTGCGTGCCGGCCGCGTCGGGCGGCAGCGTCGTGTGATGCGCGAGCTCCGTGGCATAGACCCGTTCGCCATCACGCAGGCCGCGCCGGCCCGGCTCGGACTGTGCCTGCGGCAGGTAGTCGCTGCGCAGGTAGTCGCGCAGCCGCGCATAGGCGGGCAGCACGTCGCGCTCGGCGCTGCTCGTGTATGCGCGCTCGAACCGGGCGCGGGTGGCGGCGTCAAATGACTGCGGCAGGCGGCGCAGCGCGGCGAGGAAGGGGCTGTCCGCGAGCGGTTGCGCCAGCATCGCATCCGCCTGCGCGATGACCTTGCGAACCACCACTTCAGGCTGGCGATAGCCGGCAGCGAGCCCTTCGCGCAGCCGTGCCGTCAGCGTGTCGAGGTGCCCGCCGAAGCCGCGGAGCCGTTCGAGCCCGATGTCGTAGTCCAGTGTGTCGTTGAAGGGTGCGCCCGCGCCTGACACATAGTCGGGGAACTCGAGGTGCAAGCCGAACGAGGCGTCGAGCGGCGCGAGACGCTGAATCCGGGCGACGCCCGATTGATGCCGCTCGAGATCGCGCCGCGTGCGGTAGGCGAACACGTCGTAGGCGATCCGCTCCACCGGCGGCAGCCGCTCGACGCGAATTGCCTGCAAGGCGGTCCAGTCGTGCTGCAGGTTAGCCAGTTGGGTGGCGGCGGTCGACTCGGCCAGCGGATCGACGAACACAGGATCGCCCGCCGCGCGGGCGCGCGCGTTGCGCGGCAAGGCTTCGAGGCGTTCCGCGGCGGCGTCGCTAGCGTCGATCAATGCGCGCAGCCGCGCGACGTCGTCGCCGGCTTCGGCGGCGCGCAGCGGACCAACCTGCGTCAGCACGGTTGCCGCCGCCAGCGCCTGTACTACGTCGCGCCGCGAACCCCGCCAGGAACTGGTCATTGGAGCCTCCGCCAACTGCCGCCCTTGATCGAATCACGCTACTCTAGCGCGCACCGATTGGTTTCGTCTTTCCGGAGACCCGCATGTCCGAGCAGCTGCCGCATCGACCCTCCGTTTGCCCGATGACAGGCAGCCGTCGCCGATCGCGGGCAGCGCTGCGTGGCACAGGGCTGCTTGCGGCGCTGTTCGCCATCGCGAGCGCGGGCGCCATGGCGCAGTCTCCAGCAGCGCCAGTGCGAGTGCTCACCGGCGCCAATGTCGCCAACCTCGATGGCGGCGCGCCGATCCTGAACGCCGTCGTCGTGATCACCGGCGAGCGCATCACCGCCATCGGCCCGGCGGGCCAGGTCGAAATCCCGGCGGGCGCGCAGCAGATCGCGCTGCCGGGCAAATGGCTCGCGCCGGGCCTCATGAACATGCACACGCATTTCGGGCTGCAGCTGCCCGGCACGGCCATGCTCGAAACGCGCGACGAGACCGAAGGCGGCCTGGCGTTGCGGATGGCAAACAACGCGCGCCGCTCATTGCTGGCGGGCACGACGACAGTGCGCACGCCGGGCGAGCAACGCGACGCGATCTTCGCGCTGAAGAAGGCGATCGACCGCGGTGAATACCTCGGGCCGCGCATCTGGCCCGCCGGCCGCTCCATCACGCCCACCGGCGGCCATGGCGCAGAGCCGCTGGTCGATGGCATCGACGGCGAAGACGAAGTGCGGCAGGAAGCCCGGCGCCAGATCATGCTCGGCGCGAAGTGGATCAAGATCATGATCTCGCGCGGCATCGCCAGCACCGGCGACATCTCTGCGTCGGATATGACCATCGATGAAATGCGCGCCGCGACCGACATCGCGCATCGGCAAGGCGTCAAGGTGGCTGCGCACACCGGCTCGCCGCAGGCGACGCTCGATGCGCTGGCCGCCGGCGTCGACAGCTTCGAGCATGGCTATTTCCTGAACGACGAAGTGTTCAAGAAGATGAAGGCCGCGGGCGCGTGGTACGTGCCGACCATTGTCGTGAGCCAGGCTGGTGCCATGGAATTCTTCCGCAAGATCGGCTCGACCCCGTTTTACCTCGCCCGCGTGCAGATGGTCGGCAAGGCGCACTGGTCGGCGCTGCAGTCCGCGATCCG
>JBIITU010000249.1:0-5271 GCA_044340335.1 Steroidobacteraceae bacterium | reverse complement strand
TTGTGCGCGCGACGCAGCGCGAAGCGGATCAGGCCCGCGCCGACCGTGGCGTTCGTCAGGCGATCGATGACCAGGAAGCCGCCCAGCGTCGGGTTGCGATCGTAGGGCTCGAACACGACGCCGCGGTCGAGTTCCAGCTCGACGACGCCAATCTCGTTGAGCTCGAGCCGGTCGGCAGCAAGATGCTCGAAGCTGTGGACATCGACGCGGTAGCGGATCGGGCTGATCGTCGCCGCGGCCGTCTGCGTGCCCAGCTTGATAAGGTAGCTGCGGCCGCGCAGTAGTGGCTCGGCATGCATCCAGACCAGGGTCGCCTCGAACTGATCGGCAACGTCCGGCGGCGCGTCGGCTGCGACGATGACATCGCCGCGCGCGACATCGACATGATCCGTCAGCACCAATTGCGTCGACGTGCCCCACTCGGCACGTGCCACATCTCCATCGGCGTGCACGAGACGCGCAACGCGGCTGCGCTGGCCGCCAGGCAGCACCTGCACTGCATCGCCGACGGTGACCGCGCCGCTCGCGATCCGGCCGGCGTAGCCGCGAAACTCGGCGTCCAGCCGGTTCACGTACTGGATCGGCAGTCGCAGCGGCGCCTGCGCCGCGCTCGATTCGACCTGCACCGTCTCCAGCGCTTCAAGCAGCGTCGGACCCGCATACCAGGCCATCGACTCCGAGCGCCGCGCAATGTTGTCGCCGTCGACAGCCACGACAGGGATCGACTGTACGCGCGCAAGACCCACGCGCCGCGCAAGATCATCGAACGCCGCGTTGATCGCAGCGAAGACGGTCGGATCGTAGCCGACGAGATCCATCTTGTTGACCGCGACGATGACATCGCGGATGCCCAGCAGCGAGACCAGGTAGGAATGCCGTCGGGTCTGCGTCAGCAGGCCTTTGCGCGCGTCGATCAGGATCACCGCCACTTCGGCGTTCGACGCACCGGTGACCATGTTGCGGGTGTACTGCTCGTGTCCCGGCGTGTCGGCCACGATGAAGCGGCGGCGCGGTGTCGCGAAATAGCGGTACGCGACGTCGATCGTGATGCCCTGCTCGCGCTCGGCGGCCAGCCCGTCGACCAGCAGCGCATAGTCGGGCGCGCCGCCGCGCGTGCCGACTCGACGCGAATCCTGGGCGAGCTGGTCCAGCTGGTCGTCCGGCACGGAATCGGTGTCGTGCAACAGGCGCCCGATCAGCGTCGACTTGCCATCATCGACCGAACCACAGGTCAGGAAACGCAGCGCCGGCAACATGATCAGAAATACCCTTCCTGCTTCTTCATTTCCATCGATGCGCCGCCATCACGGTCGATGACCCGCCCCTGACGCTCCGACCAGCGACTGGCCCGCAGCTCGGCAACGATCTCCGCGACGTTCGCCGCGGGACTGTCGATCGCACCGGTCAGCGGATAGCAGCCCAGCGTGCGGAAGCGCACCCGTCGCGACTCGGGCTGCTCGCCGGGTCGCAGCGGCAACCGCTCGTCGTCGACCATGATCAGCGTGCCATCGCGCTCCACGACCGGCCGCGGCGCGGCGAAGTACAGCGGCACGACGGGCAACTGCTCGCGCGCGATGTACTCCCAGACGTCCACTTCGGTCCAGTTCGACAGCGGAAACGCGCGCAGCGTCTCGCCGCTGCGCTTGCGCGCATTCCACGCATGCCACAGCTCCGGGCGCTGGTTGCGCGGATCCCAGCGATGCTGCGCGGTGCGGAACGACAGCACGCGCTCCTTGGCCCGGCTGCGCTCCTCGTCGCGGCGCGCGCCGCCGAAGGCGGCATCGAAGCGATGCAGGTCGAGCGCCTGGCGCAGCGCCTGGGTCTTCATGACATCCGTGTGCACCGCCGAGCCGTGCGTGATCGGATTGACACCTCGCGCGATGCCGTCCTCGTTGCGGTGCACGAGCAGCCGCACGCCGGGCAGCGCGGCGATCTCGGCGCGGTGCACGTACATGGCCTTGAACTTCCAGCCAGTGTCGATGTGCAGCAGCGGGAACGGCAACGGCGCAGGGTGGAACGCCTTGCGCGCAACCTGCAGCAGCGCGGCGCTGTCCTTGCCGATCGAATACAGCAGCACCGGCCGTTCGCACTCCGCGACGACCTCACGAAAGATCTCGATGCTCTCGGCTTCCAGTCGATCCAGATGGGACAGCAACGCTCAGACTCCAAGATCGCGCGCCAGTCGGATGACGCTGAGTACCATGACCCTGACGCCGACAGCAACGACCAGTCGGCATGGCTGCAGTTTGCGGTATCTTTGAACAATGACACACATCGTCGCCTGCATCGGCGCCGGCAACGTCGGCCGCGCCTGGGCCATCGTTTTCGCGCGCGCCGGCCACACCGTGCGCCTGTACGACGCAGACCCCTCAGCCGTCGCGCAACGGGCCCTGCCGGCCATCGACATCAGCCTCGCCGACCTCGCTGCGAGCGGCCTGCTGACGACCGCCGCAGCTGCCGAATCGCGCGCGCGCATCCATGCCTGCGATTCCGTGGCGGCCGCCCTCGACGGCGCCACCTACATCCAGGAATCGGCCAGCGAGAACGTCGCGCTCAAGAAGGAACTGTTCTCCCGTATCGATGCGCTCGCAGCACCCGATGCGATCGTCGCCAGCTCGACCTCGGCGATCCCGGGTTCGCAGCTGTTCGAGCACCTGCCGGGCCGGGCCCGCTGCCTCGTCGCGCATCCGGTCAACCCACCGTACCTGATCCCGCTGGTCGAGCTGTGTCCGACGCCCTGGACCGCACCCCAGATCGTTGCCGACTGTCGCCAGTTCATGAGCGACTGTGGCCAGCGACCCGTAGAGCTCAAGCGCGAGATCACCGGCTTCCTGCTGAACCGCCTGCAGTTCGCGCTGGTGGGTGAAGCCCTGCACCTGGTTGGCGAGGGCTACTGCACGCCCGAGGACATCGACACCGTCATGACGGCCGGACTCGCGCGCCGCTGGGCCTTTCTCGGTCCGTTCGAAGTGGCGCACCTGAACGCGACCGCCGGGTACGCCGGCTTCATGACCGGGCTCGGCGACATGGTGCGCAGCGTCGCCGCCGACGTGCGCCCCGACTACCCTTGGGATGAGGCGCTGGTCGCGCAGATCCACGCGCGCTTGAGCGCGGCAACACCCGTCGACGAGGTCCCGCAGCGGCAAGCGTGGCGCGACCGACAACTCATGGCCGTGGCGCGGTTTCTCGCGACTCTGCCGCGCAGTTGACGACCGCGGGTCGCGGCACACGACCGCCGTCAGTCGGCTTCGCCGCTCGCAAGATCCGCGGCACCGATTCGGGTCGATGACCCCCCCGCTCGCGCACCCTTGACCCGACTCGCCGACATCGGCGCACCGATGAAGTAGCCCTGGCCGCGATCGCAACCGAGTCGCGTCGCGGCAATCACTGAGTGGGCCGACTCCAGGCCCTCGGCCACGACCTGCAACCGCAGGCCGTGCGCGAGCGACACCGCCGACTGGACGATGACTTCGTCAGGCGCGCCGCGCGCCAGGTTGCGCGTGAAGGACCGATCGACCTTGATCTCGCTGAGCGGCAGCGCTCGCAAAGCCTTCAACGAAGCGTGCCCGGTGCCGAAGTCATCGAGCGAGAAGCTGACGCCATGCTGCGTCGCGCGGCGCATGATCGCCGAAGCATGCTCCAGATCCGCGACGACCGCGTGCTCGGTCAGCTCGAGCGTCAGCGACTGTCCCGGCACGTCATGGATGCCCAGTGCATCCACGATCATCTTCTCGAGTCGATCTCCCGCCAGGTCGAGCGCTGACAGATTGACAGCGACCCGAAAGCGCATGCCGTCGCTGCGCCAGCGTGCGATCTGCGCGCAGGCCTGGTGGATCACCCACTCCGACAACTGCGTGATGTGACCCGCCTCTTCGCAGATGGGAATGAACTCGAGCGGCGAAACGTCGCCGAACTCGGGGTGCTGCCAGCGCAGCAACGCCTCGAACGCGCCGATGCGCCGGGTGCGCAACGTCAATTGCGGCTGGTAGGCCAGCGACAGCTCCTTGCGCTCGATGGCATGCAGCACGTCGCGGCGCAGCGTCCGCCGTCGCGCGTGCGACTCCTCCAGCCCGTCGCGATACACCAGCACGGGAACACCCTGCCGACGCGCTTCGCGCAGCGCCGCTGCCGCCCGACGCAGCAAGTCATTGGCCTGCGCGCCATGCGCCGGCGATGCGCTGATGCCTGCGGTCAGGTCGATCGCGATCCGGATCGAACCCAGCTTGAGCCCCGCGGCCCATTCGGTCGCGAGCTGCGTCAGCACCGTCTCGACGGCCAGCATATCGAGACCAGCGAACACCACGAGATGGCGCTCCGGCGCGACCCGCAGCACGTCGGCCCCGAGCACGCGCAACTGCTCGGTGAGCCTCTCTTCGATCGCTTCGTACAGCAGTTCCGAAGTCTCCGGGATCGCGCGCTCACGCTCGGAACTGTACGGCAGCATCTCCAGGTTGACGACGCAGGCGCCACGGCCGGTCGCGAGCAGGTCGTCCACCAGGGTACGCGCCATCGCGAGCCCGGGCATCTCGATCGGCCAGCTCCCCGTGATGCTGCCGACGCTATTCATCGAGATCATCGTCTCCATCGACCTGCGCCTCCCTGGCTACGATCACGCCATCCCGATAACGTCCTTCGATCAGCACGAAGCGGCCGAGCAGTTCCTCGCTCGAGTCGTCGTCCAGATCGATGCCGCCCTCGACCAGAATCCGCTGCCCCAGCAGCGTCAAGCTGCTGTCGTCAGCCGCTTGAACGCTTGACCGGATGCTGACCGGCTCGCCATGGTCAGCCTGGCCGTCGTCGCGATCATCATCACCCGCATCATCGTCATCGTCATCGTCGTCATCGTCGTCGTCCCTTAAATCGCCGCGGATGATCACGGCGGCACGCAACGATCCGGGCTGGTCGCCCGGCGCGCCGCGCACCGACACGAGATCGCCCGCACGCAGCGATGCCGTCGAGAAGCGACGCTCCGCCAGCGCGGAACGATCTTCGAACCGTGTGCGCAGGTCTGTCTGCACCGCGATTCCAGACATCGCGAAACTGCCGTCGCTGGCCACCGAGGCGATCCGGCCCCGCACGCGATGCTCAGGCTCGACGATGCGCTCCACGCGCTCCGCCACTAGTTCGCCACCTCTGACGCTGCCAGTGACCAGAACGAGATCGTCGACCGACGGCCGTGCGCCCACGAACTGGGTCGCCGTGTTGAGCACGGCCCGCGTGGCACCCAGTTCCAGCTCCGTGCCGGAAGGCATGCCGGTCACACGCCCCGCC
>JBIITU010000248.1:0-5280 GCA_044340335.1 Steroidobacteraceae bacterium | reverse complement strand
TGCCCGCCACACTCGGGAGGCCGCGGTCGCGATTGCCTGCCGCGACCGTGACGATCTTGACGCCGGCGAGCCCGGCGAAGCCCCAACTTGGCATCACGAGCATCGACACGCGCGGGTCATGGCTGATCTCATGACGTGAGCGAGGCGGCGCGGCCACGTTGGACTGAAATGCCTGCGCGAGTGCAGCCAGCAAGAGATCGAGTGTGGCCGGCGGCGCGGTCGGCGACGATGTCGGCACTGGGGACAATGACCGCGTCAGGCGCGGCGCGACCGCGCGACAGCGCTCGCGCCACTCAACTGCGCGGGCAGGCCTCGGCCCGAGCCGACGAGCACGAGCTCACGCTCGCCATGGCGCAGGTGCGCGAACATGCCGGGGCGGCTTCCAGCGAGCACGGGCACCCGCACCCCAAGCGCCGCGTAAATCTCGCGCAGCGGCTCGGGTCGCGGGTGTGTGACGTACACGGATGCGAGCTGGATGCCACGCACGACCGTGCTCGATGGATGAGGCGTACTGCCCCAATTGATCAGGAATGGCGCGAGACCCAGATACTCCGGCGAGTAGACATACATGCCTTGCCATGTCAGCAGTTGGCCATCGGGTGTTCTTCGGGAGTTCGTTTCCAGCGTCTCCGACACCAACCCGAGCGCCCCGACTCGCGCCGCTGCGGCAGCCAGATCGTTGCTGGCGACGGCAAAGGTGGGAATGTCCGGCCACGCATCGCGAGCGATCTCTCCACCAAGATCCTTCAATTCGCCGCGACCCTTGGCGGGGTTCGGACCCAGCACCTCGAGGTACACGCCCTGCCCGAGGGAGGCCAGCGTGTTGGCAGTGTCTGCCGTCGTGTGAGCTCCGCCGGGTGTCAATTCGATGCCGAGCGCGTCGCTGATCGCACGCGTGCCAGCCTGCAGCGACGGTACGGTATAGACGAAGTGGTCGAGCGGTGGCGCGGGGTCAGTCATGTCGTGTTGTTCTCGTGCGTGGCGACCCGGCGGGACTCGCCCCGCCGACTCGGGATTGACTGCAAAGAAGTGTAGTATACGATCGTATAAGAGTTTAGGGGCACCTGCCTGTGCGCGGGTGCGTTACGTGGACGATGCGGGTAGACCGGGCCCGCTGCTTGAAAGGACATGCCATGGCCTCTTCTGCGCGAATCGACGTGACGCCCGACGTCGCGCTGCTGCCCACCCCGATCTCCATTCGTGCGAGGGGATTTACACCCGGGGCCCGGGTGCGAATCTCGTCGCACCTCGCGGATGAACTCGGCATCGCGTGGTCCGCTCATGGGGAGTTCATCGCCGATGCAGCTGGCGCGATCGATGTCGCGGACGCGCCCAGCGAATCGGGAACGTATTCCGGAACGGACGCGGCAGGCCTGCTCTGGTCGATGCAACCACCGGGTGGTATCGATCGTCGTTTCCAGATCGACGCACGCCACGTGATGCACACCGCGGGCCGTCCGGCTGTTGATCCGCTGCAGCCCTTGAAGATTCGGTTCGTTGCAGAGTGCGTCGGTGGGCCGCGCGCTGAAGCGTCGCTGACGCTGCGTCGCCTGCTCGATGGTATCGACGTCCTGCCCGTTCGCGACGGGCGGCTGCGAGGTCTCGTGTTCCGGCATCGGGACCGGGCGCGCGCACGGGGTGCCATCATGAGCCTGACCGGCTCAGGCGGCGGCGTCGAGACGAGCTATGCTCCGGTGCTCGCCTCGCTCGGCTACGACGTGCTGAGCCTCGCCTACTTCGCGTACGAGGATTTGCCGAGAACGATCGCGTCGCTGCCACTCGAATACTTCGCGGAAGGATTCGAATGGATGCGCGGGGAACTCGGCGCGAAACGCACCGCCGTGCAAGGCGCATCACGCGGCGGTGAGCTCACCGTGGCCCTCGCCTCCTACCTGCCGCAGTACGTCGACGGCGCCATCGGCATTGTCCCGATGTATGCGTCGAGCGCAGGATGGGATCCGGATGGAAAAGGCGTGGGCGGTCCGAGCTGGACTTTCGAGGGTCGCGAGATTCCGTGGGCGGAACCGCAGGATCCGCTGTCGCTGGACGACATGCGTCGGCTGGCCGAGAACCTGCCGCTGGGCTACGCCGCAACCCCCTATTACCGCGCGGACCTCGATCGCGCTGAAGTGCGGGCGCAGTGCGCCTTCCCGATCGAGCGAACCCACGGTCGCCTGCTGTTGATCTCGGCCATGGACGACCAGATGTGGCCGTGCTCATGGGGATCGGATGTGGTCGTGAATCGACTGCGCGCGAAGGGCCACCGGCACGCGTACAGCCATCTCGCACTGCCGGACACAGGACACTGGACCCCGCTGCCGAACACCGTCACGAGCTTCACGCAAGCGACGTATCACTCGCTCGGCAAGGTCATGCTGGCCTGCGGCGGCACGCCGCAAGGCACCGCGCGCAGCAGCCGAACCCTGTGGGACGGGATGGTGGCTCACTACGATGCGGTCTTCGGCTAGGAGCACCGCAGACTCGCCGTCGCGCGGCGCAAGCCCCATAATGGTGCGTCTACTGAGCCGGAGGCACCTTGAACAGCGCAGCGCTTGAATCGCTCGACGACCTGGCCCCGGGCCAGCAGGCCCTGATCCTGGCCGGTCTCAAACTGTTTGCAGAAAAGGGCTTCGCGGCGGCCAGCGTCCGGGATCTTGCCGCCGAGGCGGGTGTGTCGCTCGGGCTGGTGCGGGCACATTTCGGGTCCAAGGATGGCCTGAGACGCGCCGTGGATCGGCATGCGTTGAAGGCCGTGCGCGAACTGTACGATGCAGTTCTGGAATCCGATTCCCAGGTTTCCCTCGACAGCGCTGTCCGGGTAGCCGTCGCATGGGTCGAGAAGAACCGCAGCGTAATGACCTATGTGCGCACCGCTCTGTTTGAACGCACCGCAGGCAGCCAGGCGCTGTTCGACCAGCTGTTTCGCCAGATGCGCCATTTCGTGGACGCCGCCGCGGAACGCGGCGGATTGCAGCCGGGCGTCGACCGCGACATGGCCGCGATTTACCTGATCTATGACTTCGTCGGGCCTGCTTTGCTCGCGCCGTTCGTCAGCAAGATCTACGACAAGGCGCCGTTTCACGCGACATCGGTCGCGCGACGCAACGAGTTCTTTGGTCGTCTGTTCACGCGCGGCATTTTCAAGTAACGCCTCGACGCCCGGTCCGCCCTAGGGCCCGGGCTTGCCTGCCCTGTCATCCGACTATACGTTCGTATATAGTTGGAGACTCAGGGAGCGACCGCGACGCGCAATGCACCGGCGGGCTCCTCGTCTAACGGGAGCGCTCCACGTCATGACCGCCAGCACCATGCGCGCCGCCGTCGTCCACGAGCACGGCGCCATCGACCGGATCGTCCTCGAAGAGCGATTTCCAAGACCCTCCGCCCGCCCGGGTTGGGTCGTGCTGCGCGTGCGGGCGACGTCCCTCAATTTCCACGACATCTTCAGCCGCCGCGGCATGCCGGGCATCAAGCTGCCGCTGCCGATCATCATCGGGTCCGACATCGCAGGCGAGATTGCCGAACTCGGTGATGGCGTGAGTGACTGGCAGATTGGCGCGCGCGTACTCGTCGATCCGATGCCAATCGCGGAGAACGGCTACAAGTTCATCGGCGAGCAGTTCCACGGCGGCCGCGCCGAGTACTGCGAAGTGCATCCGAAAATGCTCCTGAAGCTGCCCGCCGAGGTCAGCTTCGAGGAAGCAGCGTCCATCCCCCTCGCCTATGCCACCGCGTATCGCATGATGTACTCGCGCGGCGGCGTGAAAGCGGGTGAGAAAGTTCTGGTGCTGGGCGCCAGCGGTGGCGTCGGTACCGCGTGCGTGCTGCTCGCGAAACTCGCAGGAGCCACCGTCATTGCCTGCGCGGGCTCGGATGAGAAAGCCGAGCGCCTGCGTGCGATCGGCGCGGACCATGTCGTCAACTACCGCTCTTCCAACATGCGCGAGGCCGTTTGGGGCCTGATCGGCAAGCCGAAGCTGACTGGCGACGGCGGTGCGGATGTGGCCGTGAACTTCACGGGGGGCAAGACCTGGAAGGACACCCTGCGTTGCGTGAAGCTGGGCGGGCGCATGCTCACCTGCGGAGCCACGGCAGGATTCGACGAGGAAGTCGACGTCCGGTATGTCTGGTCGTTCGAGCAGACGATCATCGGCTCCGATGGCTGGAAGCGACCGGACATCGATGCACTGATCGAACTCGCGCGCACGCGCAGGCTCGTGCCGATCGTCGAAAAGGTATTGCCGCTCGATGCGGTGCATGAAGCCGAACGCCTGCTCGAATCCAGAGAGGCGTTCGGCAAGATCGTCCTCGCTCCCTGACCCGATGGAGGCACGCCCGATGACGTCGCTGTCGCTCGAGCAGATGAATGGCTACATCGCCGCGTCCCCGTACATCCGCGACTGGGGCATCACGATCACGGCTGCGGACGCCGCGGCGCAGACGCTGACGATGCAGATGCCGTGGTGCGCCGAGGGCGCCGATGCAGATGGGTCGAAGACCTGGCACGGCGGACCTGTTGCGGCATTGCTGGACACCGCGGGTGCGTTCGCCGCGTCCATGGTCGCCGGTCGAGACTGCGGCACCGTCGGGCTGAACATCGATTACGTCCGGCCCGCCACGGGATCACTCACCGCCACGGCGCGGGTACGCAAGGCAGGGCGAACACTCAGCACCGTGGAAGTGGATGTCGTGGGCGCCGACGGCAAGCTCTGCGCGGTAGGTCGAGGCGTGTTCTTCGTATCCGGAGGCTAGTGATGCCTGGCGCGAATCTCGCTTCGGTGCTCGATCGCGACGGCGCGCCCGGCGTGACCGCACTGATCGACCTGTCGGGCAATGAACCCGTCGCGTACACCTACGACGACCTTCGTCGGATGTCGGCGGCCGTTGCCGGCGCGCTACGCCGGCGCGGTTTGGGCGTCGGATCACGACTCGGCATGCTCTGCTCGAATACCGCACGCTTCTACGCCGCCTACTTTGGTGGCCTGCGCGCAGGCTGCACCGTCGTGCCCTACAACCCTCGTGCGGGCGCCGAAGCCATCGCACACGTCTGCGCTGATGCGAAGCTCGACCTGCTGATCGTGGATGCCGAGACGCCGCAAGGCGTGCCTGCAGGTTTACCCGTTGTCGCGACCACCAGCACAGAGTTCGACGGCTGGCTCGCGGGTAACATGGACCCGCTGGTTGAGCCTGCCGGTGAGGCCCCGGCCATCGTGCTCTATACCTCTGGCTCCACCGGTCGCCCCAAGGGCGTGATGCTGTCGCACGCGAGCCAGATCGCAA
>JBIITU010000247.1:0-5300 GCA_044340335.1 Steroidobacteraceae bacterium | reverse complement strand
ACGATCTGCCAGCTGCCCGACAGGTGCGCAAGGTGGGTTTCGTGCGGCGACTTGGCCGCCGCCTGGGCATACGCCGTGAAGAAGGCGAGCGCGATGATGATCGCGACCCGGATGCTCGTGTTCATGATCCACTCCGGTCAGCCTGCTTTTAGCCTAGCACCAATGACCGGCGCGGATGGGCGAGATTTTCGGGCAGGAGCGCGGCCTCAGCGAAAAGCGGCACCTGCGTCGAGGTCGCGCCGCAGGCGCTGCAGCAACTCGGCGGCGAAATCGGCGAACACCCGGATCCGGATATTGTTGCGCTGGGAGGCCAGGAAGACCGCTGACATCGGCGGTCCGGCGGCATCGTATTCCTGCAGCACGCGTTCGAGCCGTCCGCTGCGCAGCGGCTCGGCGACGAGCATGTCGACCGACTGCACGATGCCGTGCCCACGCAGCGCTGCCGCCAGGTTGGCATCCGCCATGTTGAACGCCAGCGCGCAGGGAAAGCTCAGGGCCTGACGCTGGCCGCGCACCTGAAACTGCCATTTCGCAGGCCGCCGCACGTTCAGGAATCCGATCAGCCGGTGCGATCGCAGATCTTCGGGGGCGTGCGGTCGCCCGTGCTGCTCGAGGTACTCGGGTGCCGCGCAGGTGTACCAGCGGGTCTCGCAGATCCGCCGCGCAATCAGATCCGGCCCACGGACCGGCCCAAGGCGGATCGCGACGTCGATCTGCTCTTCGACGAGATCGACGACATGATCGTTGAGCTGGATTTCCAGTGACAGGCCAGGATAGCGGGCATGGAACTGCGGCAGCGCGGGCAGCAGCAGCGCCCGCCCCAAGGCGATCGGCACATCCACGCGCAGCCGGCCTTGCGGACGCTCGCGAGCACCGCGCACCGCCTGCTCGGCTGCATCGATCTCTGCGAACACGCGGTCACAGCGCTCCAGGAACTCGGCGCCGTCAGGCGTGAGCGCGACCCGACGCGTCGTGCGATTCAGCAGCTTCACGCCGAGATGGCGCTCGAGCTCCGCGACCTGCTCGCTGACGACTGCGCGCGACAGATCGAGCGCGTCTGCGGCGCGCGTGAAGGAGCGCAGCGTGGCGACTCGCGCGAATGTCCGCATGCACGTCAGCTTGTCCATGCGGCGTCGCGGATCCGTCCAGGCTCAGCCGTCGGACGCCAGCTGAATGGCGAACAGGATCCACATCAGGGCGAGGCACAGCATGCCCGCGAGATAGGCCTTGAAGCGATCCATGACGCGGTTGTACGTCGCGTGAATGGCGCTATGGACGCCGCGCAGCACCACGAACAACCAGGCCAGCCCCAGCTGTGGCGCCGAAACCAGATCCGTGACGTACAGCGCGACACACAGCGCGTAGAACAGCACCGGCAGTTCGAACAGGTTGCGGAAGTTGTCAGCGGAGCCGGTTGCCTCCAGCTGCTCGGCTGCGGCACGACTGGTCGCGATCGACTGCGGGGCAATGCGGCGTTTGCGCATCTCGCCGATCCGCACGACGTACATGCGCGCGGCCACGAGGAACGTGATGGCAGCCAGCGCGATCATCGGCCAAAGAATCAGTCGTGGCGCCAGCGCGATCATGGTGAGTACCGGAAGGCGCTGTCGAGCTGCGATGAGCTGTGGCAGGTGATGCGCTCCGCATTGCGTGCCGGACCGTTCGCACGGTAGACCTCGGTGTAGCCTGGCGGGCAGCCGCGAACCGGCGCAATCCCCGCGCCGATGCTGCGCTGCGCGCAGCCTGCGAGCAGCGCGAACAGCAGCATGCATACAAGCGTGATCAACACGGGAGCCACTCGACGCTGGAAGATGAACATGACGGCCTCCTTGGACGACTGGGTCCAAGATAGTGCGGCTCATCGTTCGGAAAAATAGCCGTGATCTGCACTCACTGTTCGCTCTGCGCGAACAATAGTCCCTCCATGGTGCGTACGCAACAGCGCAGGAGGAGCCGCCGCACCTCACACTCGCGCTGCAGATCGTCCTGCGGCTGCGCTTTGCCGGTGCGCTGGCTGGGCCTGTGAAACAAATTGCCGCATGATGCGGTCTGATGTCAGGTACGGCGGCACCATCGCCGCCCGACAAGGACGCTTCGATGATGCACATGGTCACCCTGCTCGTGAGTCTCGCCGCCCTGCTGGCAACCACCCCTGCGGTGGCGCAAGCGTCATCCCAGAGCCCAGCCCAGGCCCGCACCGCCGTCTTCGCCGGCGGCTGCTTCTGGTGCATGGAAGGACCGTTCGAGAAACTCGCCGGTGTCAGCGCGGTGGTCTCGGGTTACTCGGGCGGTCGCACGACCAATCCGACCTATGAGCAGGTCACGGCCGGCGGCACCGGCCATACCGAAGTCGTGCGCGTCAGCTACGACCCTGCCAAGGTGAGCTTTGCAACGCTGCTCGAGATCTACTGGCGCAACGTCGATCCGTTCGATGGCGGCGGCCAGTTCTGCGATCGGGGCGCGAGCTATCGCCCGGAGATCTTCGTGGCCACCGAAGAGGAACGGCGAATCGCCGAGCAGAGCAAGGCGGCGCTCGAACAGCGCTTCGGGCGACCGATCGCCGTGCGCATCACGGCGGCTGCGCCGTTCTATGCCGCCGAGGGCTACCATCAGGATTACTACCTGCGCAATCCGCTGCGCTACAAGTACTACCGCAACGGCTGCGGCCGCGACGCCCGCCTCGACAAGGTCTGGGGCGCGGAAGCGCGCGGCGATCGGGTGGCCGCAGTCCGGCGCGACGTGCGCAGCAAGCAGAAGGAGTGAATTGTGAATCGTCGCCAGTGGTTGCAGACTGTCACACGCGCCGCCGTGGGCGGCACTTTGGCCGGGAGCCTCAGCATGAAAGCCGACGCCGGAACCTTCGCCATCCGCAAGACCGACGCGGAGTGGCGTGCGCAGCTGACGCCCGAGCAGTTCCGGGTGTTGCGCGAGCACGGCACCGAACGCGCGGGCACGAGCCCGCTCAACAACGAGAAGCGCAAAGGCGTGTTCCATTGCGCCGGCTGCGAGCAGGCGCTGTTCGCATCGGATACCAAGTTCGAAAGCGGCACCGGCTGGCCGAGTTTCTTCCGGCCACTGCCGGGCGCAGTCGGCACGAAAACCGATCGCAGCTTCTTCATGACGCGCACGGAAGTGCACTGCAGCCGCTGCGGCGGTCACCTCGGCCATGTGTTCGACGACGGCCCCGCGCCCACCGGCCTGCGGTACTGCATGAACGGCGTGTCGCTGACGTTCGTTCCCGCCAAAACCTGACTGGCCCCGGCCGATGCCCTGGGCCATCATGGGCGCATGATGGATCTGGCCACGTTGGAGCCATGGATCAGGCTCGGGGTGTTCACTGCCATGCTCGGGACGCTCGCGCTCTGGGAGCGCGTCGCACCGCGTCGCGTGCAGGTGTACCCGCGCGCCTGGCGCTGGGCGAACAACCTCGCGATGGTGGTCGTCAACACCATCCTGCTGCGCGCCCTGTTTCCCGTCGCCGCGGTCGGTGCCGCACTGCTCGCCGAGGAGGCAGGCTGGGGGCTGTTCAACCAGGCTCAGTTACGGCTGGCCTGGTCGATACCGCTGACGATCCTGATCCTGGATTTTTCGATCTGGGCGCAGCATCTGCTGTTCCATCGCATTCCGGTCCTGTGGCGCCTGCACCGCATGCACCATGCGGACCTCGAGATCGATGCTTCCACGGGGCTGCGGTTCCATCCGGTCGAGATCGTGCTGTCGATGCTGCTCAAGATCGCAGTCGTGATCGTGCTCGGCGCACCGGCCGTGGCCGTACTCATCTTCGAAGTCCTGCTGAACGCCACCGCACTGTTCAGCCACTCCAATTTGCGCCTGCCCGCGAAGGTCGACGCGGCACTGCGCTGGGTCATCGTGACGCCGGACATGCATCGCGTGCATCACTCCTGGCATCCGCAGGAAACCGACAGCAACTTCGGCTTCAACCTGAGCTGGTGGGATCGCCTGTTCGGCACCTATGTCGATCAGCCTCGCGATGGCCACGAGCGGATGACGATCGGCCTGCGCGAGTTCCGCGACCTGTCCGACCTGCGCCTCGATCGAATGCTCGTGCAACCGTTCCGGGAGTGAACCATGCAGCGACGTGAACTGTTGACCTCGGCCCTCGCGCTGGGCCTCGCCACCACGCTGGGTGGCTGCGCATCGGTACCAACCACCGCCGGCGGCGGACTGCTGCGCCGCGCGATTCCGTCGAGCGGCGAGCGGTTGCCGATCATCGGCGTCGGCACCAACAACTACAGCCCCGCCACGCCCGAGGAGCGGGCTGCGCGCCGCGCCGTGCTCGCGCGTCTGACGGCCGCGGGCGCCAGCCTGATCGACACCGCCCCCGCTTACCGCGAGTCGGAGCGGACGATCGGCGAGCTGCTGGCCGAGATCGGCAACCGTTCGGCGGCCTTCGTCGCCACCAAGGTCACCGCGCAGAGTGGTGAGCGAGCCGAAGGCGTCGCGATGCTGGAAGAATCACTGCGGCGACTGCGCACCGACACGCTCGATCTGGTGCAGGTGCATAACCTGATCGGCGCACGCGTCATGTTGCCGGTGCTGCGTGAGTGGCAAACCGCGCGACGCATCCGCTACACGGGCATCACGACTTCTTCTGCGAATCAGTACGCAGAGATGCTGGATCTCATGCGCAGCGAGCCGATGGATTTCATCCAGGTCGACTACTCGATCGCGAATCGCGCTGCCGCGCGCGAGATACTGCCGCTCGCAGCGGCGCGCCGCATGGGCGTGCTGATCAACATGCCGTTTGGCGGCCGGCGCGGCGGCAACCTGTTCCCGCGCGTTCGCGAGCGCGCGTTGCCCGACTGGGCTGCGGAGTTCGACGCGACGAGCTGGAGCCAGTTTTTCCTGAAGTACGTGGTCTCGCATCCGGCCGTGACAGCCGCGATCCCCGGCACGACGAAGGTCGAGAACCTCGACGACAACCTCGGCGCGGCGCGCGGCCGCTTGCCCGATGCGGCGCAGCGCGCGCGCATGGAAGCCTGGTGGGACGAGAACTTCAGCGCTGGCTGAGCGCGGCGACGAGCGTCAGCCGCTGCTGCCCGTGCGCATCGAAGTTTTCCGCTGCCAGCCAGCGTTCGTAGCCAGGCTTCAGCTGCTGCCAGTCGCCGTCGGTCATCGCAAACCACGCGGTATCGCGGTTCTCGCCTTTCTGCACCATGTGCTGGCGGAAGATGCCCTCGAACTGGAAGCCGAAGCGCAGCGCAGCGCGCCGCGACGGTTCGTTGCGGCTGTTGCACTTCCATTCGAAGCGTCGGTAGCCGAGATCATCGAAGACATGG
>JBIITU010000019.1:0-19791 GCA_044340335.1 Steroidobacteraceae bacterium | reverse complement strand
CGGGTGACCACGGCCTGCGCACGCAGATCCCGATGCTGAAGAGCCTGTTCGAGTACTTCCTGATCTCGTTCGAGCTGCTCCCCGACCAGCGCGCGAGCTGACGCGCGCCATGAACCTGCTGTTGCGCCGACTGCTCGCGCCCTGGGTGCGCGCCGAGATCCGGCCCGAGGGCTGGCGCGAGCGGCTCGCGCCGCAGCCGCAGGCGCCGCTGTGCTACGTGCTGGAGCGGCGCAGCAACGCCGATCTGGCGGCGCTGCAGAACCTGTGCGCGCGCGAGGGGCTGCCGCCGCCGGGCGGGCGGCTGCTCGGCCGCGGCACGGCGCAGATTCGCGCCTTTTTGCCGCTGCTGCGCCCGCGCGGCCTGTGGGATTCGCGGGTCGATCGGCGGCCGTTGCCCGAACTGCTGCGCCTGGTCGACGCGCTGCGCGCGGATCCCAGCCTGGACGTGAGGCTCGTGCCGGTGTCGGTCTACTGGGGCCGCGCGCCGCAGAAGGAAGGCTCCTGGTTCCGGTTGCTGCTCGCGGAGAACTGGCTGTTCACGGGCTGGCTCAACAAGCTGCTCGCCGTGCTGGTCAACGGCCGCTTCACGCTGGTCGAGGTCGGTGAGCCGCGCAGCCTGCGCGCACTGCTGTCGGCCGATGCCCCGGTGCGCACCGAGGCGCTGCGGCTCGCGCGCGAGCTGCGGTCCGAGTTCCGCCGCCAGCGCGCGGCGCGCATCGGCCCGGACCTGTCGCACCGTCGCACGATCGTGGCGCGCGTGCTGCGCACGCGAGCGGTGCGCGCCGCAGCCGCCCAGCAGGCGCGCGACAAGAAGCAGACGCGCCGCGCCGCGCTGCTGCTGGCCCGCAAGTACGCGAACGAGATCGCCGCCAACTACTCGCATGCCTTCGTGACTTTCATGGAGGGCCTGCTGACGCGGCTCTGGAACCGTCTTTATGACGGCGTCGACTTTGCCCACGTCGAGACGCTGCGTGACGTCGTCCGCGACCGCGAAATCATCTATGTGCCCTGTCATCGCAGCCACATGGACTATCTGCTGCTGTCTTACGCGATCTACCGCCAGGGTTACGCGATCCCGCATATCGCCGCCGGCATCAACCTGAACCTGCCGATCGTCGGTCGCCTGCTGCGCAAGGGTGGTGCGTTCTTCATCCGCCGCAGCTTCGCCGGCAATGCGCTCTACACCGTGGTGTTCATGAAGTACCTCGCCGCGATCATGGCGCGCGGCCACTCGATCGAGTATTTCATCGAGGGCGGCCGCTCGCGTACGGGCCGCCTGCTGCAGCCCAAGACGGGCATGCTGTCGATGACGGTGCGCAGCTACCTGCGCGATCCGAAGCGGCCGGTGACCTTTCTGCCGGTCTACTTCGGCTACGAGCGCATCGTCGAGGCCAACACCTACATCAGCGAACTGTCGGGCCGGCCGAAGCAGAAGGAAAGCTGGCTCGACCTGCTGCGCGCCCTGCGCGTGCTGCGCGAGAAGTTCGGCCGCGTGCACGTCAATCTCGGCGAGCCGATCGACCTCGATGCCGTGCTCGACCGGCATTCGCAGGACTGGCGCACGACGCGCTTCGAGGATGACACCCGCGCCGGCTGGATCAGCCGCAGCGTCGACGACCTGGCCGGCTGCATCATGCGCGGCATCAACTCTGCTGCTGCCGTGACGCCCGTGAACCTGATCGCGGTCACCATGCTGGCCTCGCAGCGCCAGACGATGGTCGAGGCGGATCTGGTCCGGCAGATCGATCTGTACCTCGCGCTGCTGCGCGCGGCACCCTACAGCGACCGCGTGACGATCGCGGCGCGCTCGGGCGTCGAGACGGTCGCCTACGGCGAGCAGATGCAGTTGCTGCAGCGCGTACCGCACAAGCTCGGCGACCTGGTCAGGCTGTCGGAACAGAACGCCGTGCTGATGGCCTGGTACCGCAACAACGTGCTGCACCTGTTCGCGCTGCCGTCGCTGATCGCCTGCGGCTTCATCAGCAATGCCGTGCTGCGCACCGAGGACATCCAGCGGCTCGTCTGGCGCGTCTATCCCTACGTGTCATCCGAACTGTTCATGCGCTGGCCGGAGTCCCAGCTCAGCGTTGCGGTGGAGGCGACGCTGCGGGCGCTCGGCGAGCTCGGCGTGCTGGAGCCGGTCGACGGCGGCGCCGCCTGGCGACGGCCGGCACCTACGTCCGGCCGCGCGATCCAGTTGTCGCTGCTGTCGCAGGCGACCATCCAGACCATCGAACGCTACTACCTCGCGATCGCGCTGCTGCGACAGGCCGGCAGCGGCCAGATCAGCCCGAAGGCGCTCGCCGAGCGCTGCCAGGTCATGGCCCAGCGCATCACGATGCTGTACGGCTTCAACTCACCCGAGTTCTCCGATCGGGCGCTGTTCGAGACCTTCACCGACATGCTGCTCGAGCGCGCCGTGATCCGCACCGATGGCGCCGGGCAGATCGTCTTCGACGAGGTGCTCGAGCGGGTGGCCGACGATGCCGAACTCGTGCTGTCGGAGCAGATCCGGCACAGCATCCTGCAGGTGACGCACGTCTGACGAAGGCGGCGCTATACTCGGGGGAACTTCGAGGGGGAAGCCCATGACGTACGTGCACGACTCCCGTCCACGGCGCTGGGCGCTCGGATCGCTCGGCGGCCTCGCGCTCGCCGTGTCCGGCGCTGCGCATGCTTTCGAATTCCAGAGCGCGTCCGGCGAGCTGTCCGGCAGCTGGGACACAACCCTGTCCTATGGCCAGGCCTGGCGCATCCAGTCGCGCGACTGCAACCTCGTGGCGATCGCCAACGGTGGTTGCGGGCGGTCGCCGAACATCGACGACGGCAACAGCAACTATTCCACGGGCATGTACAGCCGTGCCTTCAAGGCAGTCACCGAGCTGTCGGTGAACTACCGCAATTACGGTGCCTTCGTGCGGGCTTCGGGCCTGTACGACCTCGATGTCGACCAGCGCGATCGCGAACGCACCGGCTTGCCCGATGCCTCCGAAGATCTGGTGCAGGGCTACACGCGCTTGCTGGATGCATTCGCCTACGCGCGCTTCGACCTCGGCGACATGCCGGCGGAGCTGCGCCTCGGGCGCCAGGTCGTCAGCTGGGGCGAGAGCACGTTCATCCAGAACGGCCTCAGCGTGCTGAGTCATTTCGACGTCGCGGCGCTGCGTGTGCCCGGCTCCGAACTCAGGGAGGGCTTCCTGCCGCAGGAAATGGTCAATTTCTCGCTGCAGTTCAACGACCGCTGGAGCGCCCAGGCGATCTACATGCTCGACTGGAATTCCACCATTCCAGAGCCTGCGGGCAGCTATTTCTCCTCGAACGATTTCGCCGTGCCGGGCGGCAACAAGGTCGTGCTGGGCTTTGGCGCGTTCTCCGACCAGGGGGTCGATTTCAGGCCGCTGGGCGGACCGCTGATCAGCGACTTCCAGAGCGTGCGGCGCAGCGCCGATCGCCTGCCGTCGAAGAGCGGCCAGGGCGGCTTCAGCGTCAAGTACTACGCCGAGAACTTCAACAACGGCACCGAGTTCGGCCTGTACTACATGAACTATCACAGCCGGCTGCCGCTGATTTCCGGGCGCACCGGCAGCAGCGTCGGCATCGCCAACGCCTGGGGCACGGCCAATGCCGCGCAAGCCACTGCGCTGGCGCTGTCCGCCGGCTTGCCGCTGGCAACCGCGATCGGCGCGGGCGCGCAGGCGGGCGTGGCGGCGTCGCGCAGCAACCGGCTCGGCTTCGTCGGCGACCTGTCGCTGGCGACGGCGACGCAGTACGCGACCATCGCGGCACGCACGGCGCTGGCTGGCGGCAATGTCGGCGGCCAGGCCAGCAACCTGGCGACGCACGAGTACGCGCGCACGGCGACCTATTTCGTCGAGTACCCCGAAGACATCAAGATGATCGGCGTGTCGTTCAATACGCAGATCCAGCGTGGCGGCGTCGCACTGCAGGGCGAAGTCACCTATCGCCAGGACGTGCCGCTGCAGTACGACGACGTCGAATTGCTGTTCGCGGCGCTGACGCCGTTCGAGGCCGGCCTCGGACTGCTCGGGGCGCTACCGGCGATGGGACCGGTCGTGCCGCTGGCTGCCTTCACGCCCCCGGCCTGCACGTCGGTGGCGACCTCCACGTTGAACGGCTGCGGCCAGCTCGGCCGCTTCGGCGTCGGGCAGGAAATTCGCGGCTGGGGCCTGCATGACACCTGGCAGGCGCAGTTCACGGCGACGAAGAGCTTCACCAACGTGCTGAAGGCGTCGCAGATGATCGTCGTGCTCGAGACGGCGGTGTCGCACATTCCCGATCTCGGTTCGAAGCTCGTCGGCGGCCCGAACGGCCGCGGCCTGCGCTACAACGGCCCCGGCACGTCGGTCAGCGGCAACGCCGAACTGCGCGGGCGGCATTGCCCGAATCTGCTCGCGGCCGACTGCCTCGCCCTGAATCTGGTCGAGCCGCAGAGCCGCTTTGCGGACGCGACGTCCTGGGGTTACCGACTCGCCGGGCGGCTCGAGTATCCGGGTCTGGTGGGACCGTGGAACGTCGTGCCGCGCTTTTCGTGGCAGCACGACGTGTCCGGCACCACGCCGGGTCCTGGCGGCAACTTTGTCGAGGGCCGCTACGGCCTGACGCTCGGCGTGTCGGCGAACCTGCAGGCGCGCTGGGAAGTCGACGCCGCGTGGACCAAGTTCGGCGGCGCCGGCCGCTTCAACGACATCAACGACCGCGATTTCGTCGCGGCCAGCGTCAAGTTCGCGTTCTGAGCGCCCTGCGGCGCGGAGCAAAACCGATGTTCAAGAAATTCCTGGCTCTGGGTGCGGCGGCGGCAGCCGTCGTGATTGCAATGCCGGCCTGGTCCGGCATCAGCGCACAGGAGGCGGCGCGTCTCGGCAACGACCTGACGCCGCTCGGCGCCGAGAAGGCGGGCAATGCGGCCGGCACGATTCCCGCGTGGGATGGCGGCATCACGTCGCCCGCCAAGGCGGGTTTCCCGAATTTCCGCGCCGGCGGGCATCACCCGGATCCGTTTGCGAGCGACCGTCCGCTCTACACGATCACGCGCGCCAACATGGCGCAGTACGCCAACCTGCTGACGGAAGGTCACAAGAAACTGCTGACGCAGTATCCGACCTACAAGATGGTCGTGTACCCGACCCGGCGCAGCGCCGCCGTGCCGCAGCGCATCTACGATGCGACGAAGCGCATCGCGACCACCGCGACGCTCGCGCCGGGCGGCAACGGCGTGCTGAACGCCGGCGAGGGCATTCCGTTTCCGATCCCGAAGACGGGCGTCGAAGTGTTCTGGAACCACGTGCTGCGCTATCGCGCCGATGCCGCGACCCGCCAGATCGGCCAGGCACCGGTGACCGCGACCGGCAGCTACACCATGGTCAAGTTCAAGGACGAGTTCTACGTCAGCTACAGCCTGCCGGGCGCGCGCTCCGAAGCGCTCGACAACACGATCCTGTACTTCATCCAGGAGACCACGGCACCGGCGCGCCTCGCGGGCGAGATCCTGCTGGTGCACGAAACGCTCGACCAGTCGAAGGAGAACCGCAAGGCCTGGATCTACAACCCGGGCCAGCGCCGCGTGCGCCGCGCGCCGGACGTGGCTTTCGACAACCCCGGCACGAACTCCGACAACCTGCGCACGTCGGACCAGTTCGACATGTACAACGGCAGTCCGCAGCGCTACGACTGGCGGCTGGTCGGCAAGCGCGAAATGCTGGTGCCCTACAACTCGTACAAGCTGCACAGCAACTCGCTGAAGTACACCGACATCCTGAAGAAGAACCACATCAACCAGGACCATGCGCGTTACGAGCTGCATCGCGTCTGGGTCGTCGATTCGGTGCTGAAGCCGGGCGTCAGCCATCTGTACAAGCGCCGCACCCTCTATGTGGACGAAGACACATGGCAGATCCTCGCCGTAGACGTCTACGACAGTCGCGATCAGTTGTATCGGGTCCAGGAAGGACACCCGATCAACTATTACGACGTGCCGACGTTCTGGACCACGCTGGAGCTCGTCATGGATCTCTCGAACGGTCGCTACCTTGCGCTCGGGCTCGACAACGAGGAGCCGCGCACCTACGACTTCAACGCGAAGCGCACGCCGGCCGATTACCAGCCGAGCATGCTGCAGCGACGCGGCGTGCGTTGACGGCCGCTCGTCGGCGACAGGCTGCGATCCGCATGCTGACGCTGGCGCGCGCCGGGGCCATCGTGGCCGGGACCATGGCGCTGGCCGCGCTCGCACCGCTCGCGTCTGCCGAGGGGCCGGCGCCCGTTGACCGGCTCGATCGCCCGGCGCTGGCGGCGCCGCTCGCCTCACGCTCGCTGCTGCTCGACGTCGCGCGCGCCGGCGCGCGGCTGGTCGCGGTGGGCGAGCGTGGCCACGTGCTGCTGTCCGACGACGGCGGCGCCAGTTGGCGCCAAGCCCGCTCCGTGCCGATGCGCACACTGCTGACGGCGGTGTGGTTCGTCGATGCCGAGCGTGGCTGGGCAGTCGGTCACGACGAGTTGATCCTCGCGACGACGGACGGCGGCGAAACCTGGTCGCGCAGTCACTACGCGCCGCAGCGCGAGCAGCCGCTGCTCGACGTCTGGTTCGCCGATGCGAGCACCGGCATCGCAGTGGGTGCCTACGGCGCTTATTTCGCAACCACGGATGGCGGTGCCAGCTGGCAGCGTCGCAGCTTCGCCGCAGCGCCCCCGCCGGGCGCGCCGCCGCCGTCGGAAGAAGACGAGTTCGCGCCCGACTATCACCTGAACGCCGTCGGTGGCGACGGCGCGCGCTGGTGGATCGCGGCCGAGGCGGGCCAGATCTATCGCAGCGATGATGCCGGCGCGACCTGGCGCACGCTGCCTTCCCCGTATGCGGGGTCGCTGTTCGGCCTGCTGCCGCTCGGCGGCGACTCGCTGCTGGTATTCGGCCTGCGCGGGCATCTGTTCCGCAGCGACGACGGCGGGTCGACCTGGCGCGAACTGGAGTCAGGCGTCACCGCGATGCTCACCGATGCAGCCAGCCTCGACGACGGCTCGATCGCGATCGTGGGCCTGGCCGGGACGGTGCTGCGTTCGCGCGACGGTGGCGCGAGCTGGGTCAACAGCCAGCAGGATGACCGCAAGGGACTCTCCGGCATCGTCAGTGCGACGGCCGGCGCACTGCTGGCCGTGGGTGAGGGCGGCGTGCGGGTTCTGCCGCGATGAGCGCGATCACCGGCCGCCTCGAGCGCGCGATCTTCGGCAATCGCCGTGCGCTGCTGGCGGTGTTCGCGCTCGTGACGGCGGCGATGCTCGCGGTGCTCGTCAGGGGTTTGCACATCGATGCTTCGTTCACGAAGCAGTTGCCGCTGCGGCACGAGTACATGCAGACCTTCGTCAAGCATCAGGCGGATTTCGGTGGCGCGAACCGCGTGTTGATCGCGCTGATCGCGCGCGACGGCAACATGTTCACGCCCGAGTTCTTCGCGGCGTTGCGGGACGCGACCGATGCGGTGCTCGTCATGGATGGCATCGATCGCGGCCGCGTGCAGTCGCTGTTCACGCCGAACGTGCGCTACATCGAAGTCGTCGAGGACGGCATCGAGGCCGGCAATGTCGTCGACGCCGAGTTCCAGCCGACGCCCGAAGCACTTGCGCAGGTGCGCGAGAACATCCTCAAGGCCGGCATCGTCGGGCGGCTCGTCGCCAACGACTTCTCCGGCGCGCTGATCAGCGCGATCGTGCTGGAAACCGATGCGAACGGCCGCCCGGTGGATCCGATCGCGGTCGCCGAACGGCTGGAGCGGGAGGTGCGCGACGCGATCCAGGGTCGTGGGGTCGATGTCGCCACCGCACCCTCGACGGTCGACGTGCACATGATCGGCTTCGCGAAGGTCGTGCACGACATCGCGCAGGGCGCGTTGTCGGTCGTGGTGTTCGCGGTCGTGACGCTGATCATGACGCTGCTCGCAGTGTGGTTCTACTGCCAGTCGTTTCGCATCGCGCTGATTCCGGTCGTCTGCTCCGTGATCGCCGTGACCTGGCAGCTCGGCACGCTGACGCTGCTCGGCTACGGGATCGATCCACTGGGCCTGCTGGTGCCCTTCGTGATCTTCGCGATCGGCGTCAGCCACGGCGTGCAGCAGATCAGCGCCGTCACGGACGGCGTGCTGCAGGGCCTGGATCCGGAAGGGGCCGCCCGCGGCGCGTTCCGCGCGCTGCTGGTGCCGGCCATCGTCGCGCTGGTTTCCGATCTGGTCGGCTTCGTGACCATCCTGTACATCCCCGTGCAGGTCATCCAGGAGATGGCGGTCACGGCCAGCATCGGCGTTGCCGTCGTGATCCTGACGAATCTCGTGCTGCTGCCCTTGCTCGTGTCGGCGGCCCGCTTCGACCCCGACTACCGGGCACGGATCGCGCGCCGGCGGGATGTGCTGGGCCGCGTCTGGGATCGCCTTGCGGTGCTGGGCGAGCGCGGTCCGGCATTGGCGCTGGTCGCGTTCGCCGTGGTGCTCGGTGTCGCCGGCTTCGTCAAGGGACGCGAGAGCGTGATCGGCGACCAGAACGAGGGCGTGCCTGAGTTGCGCCCGGATTCGCGCTACAACATCGATTCGCGCGCCATCACGAGCTCGTTCTCGATCGGTGTCGATATCCTCACGGTCATCGTCGAGACCCGGGAACCCGCCTGCGTCAGCCACGAGCTCATGAAAGGCATCGACGACTTCTCCTGGGAGATGCAGAACGTGGCGGGCGTGCAGGATGTCATCTCCCTGCCCTATGTCGCCAAGCAGGCGATTGCCGGCTGGAGCGAAGGCGCGCTGCCGTGGCGCGAGATCCCGCGCAACGCCGATCAGCTCGCGCAATCCACCCGCTACATCGAGACCAGTACGGGGCTGCTGAACGCCGAATGCACGATCGTGCCGGTCATGCTGTTCCTCGCGGATCACAAGGCCGAGACCATCGAGCGGGTCGTCGCTGCCGTGAAGCGCTGGCGCAGCGAGAACCCGCTGCCCGGCGCCGAGTTGCGGCTCGCGACCGGCAATGTCGGCGTGATGGCGGCGACGAACGAAGAGGTCAAGCGCACCGAGTTCCCGATCCTGTTCGGCGTGTTCGCCGCGGTGGCCCTGATGTGTGCGCTGACCTTCCGGTCGCTGACGGGCACGGCGCTGGTCATGCTGCCGCTCATGCTCGTGTCGGTGCTGGCCTATGCGCTGATGGCCACGGTCGGCATCGGGCTCAAGGTGACCACGCTGCCCATGGTCGCGCTGGGCGTCGGCATCGGCGTCGACTACGGCATCTATCTGTTCAGCCGCATGCAGCAGTCGCTGCGCGCCGGCCTCGACGTGCGCGGCGCGTTCCGCGACACGCTGCAGGTGACCGGCGCCTCGGTGATCTTCACCGGCCTGACGCTGGCGATCGGCGTGTCGACGTGGATGCTCTCGCCGCTGCAGTTCCAGGCAGACATCGGCACGCTGCTCGCGTTCATGTTCTTCGTCAACATGATTGCGGCGCTGACGCTGATCCCGGCGCTGGCTGCGTTGCTGATCCGCAGGCCGCCGGCAGCCAGTCCGCCCGGCGCAAGTGCGTCTGCAACGGGTCCGGGGCGGGGGGGCTTGGCCGTCGCGGTGATGGTCGGCCTGTTCTTTGCGGCCACGCCGGGCGGCGCGCAGCAGCGCGACTTCGCTTCGATCGACTACCGGACCGAGCGCGTCACGGAGCAGCTCTACATGCTGTCCACGCCGGTCGGGGGCAACGTGGCCGTGCTGATCGGGGACGACGGCGCGGTGCTGATCGACGATCAGTTCGATGAACTTGCGCCCAAATTGCGCGCCGCAGTGGCCCAGTTGACGGACAAGCCGATCCGCTTCGTCATCAACACGCATTGGCATTTCGATCACACCGGCGGCAACGCGGCGCTCGGCCGCAGCGGCACGGTCATCGTTGCGCATGGCAAGGTGCGCGAGCGCATGAGCACGACGCAGGTCGGCACGCTGTCGGGACTACCTACGCCGCCGTCGCCGCGCGAGGCGCTGCCCATCGTGACTTTCGACCAGGCGGTAACGCTGCACCTCAATGACGAGGATCTCGAGGTCACTCACGTGGCGAGCGCGCACACGGATGGCGACGCGATCATCCGCTTCCGCAAGGCCAATGTCGTGCACATGGGCGACGTGTTCTTCGTCGGCAGCTATCCGTTCATCGACACCCACAGCGGCGGCAGCTACGAAGGCCTGCTTGCCGCGCTGGCGCAGACGCTTGCGGGCATCGACGACCAGACTCGCGTGATCCCCGGCCATGGCCCGCTGGCCGACAAGGCCAAGCTGCGGGAGTTCCACGCCATGCTGACGACGATTCGCGACCGCATCGTCGCCCAGATCCGCGCCGGCAAGACGCTGGCTGAGGTGGTGGCCGCGAAGCCGACGGCGGAGTTCGACGCCGAGTGGGCGGGGTCCTTCTGGAAGCCCGACCAGTGGGTCGCGCGTTCCTACACCGACCTGCGCCGCAGCCACGGGCCGCGCTGACTCAGGACCGCGCTGCGATCTGCGATAAGCGCGCGACCCGGACGGGCGGCTCCCGGCCGCCGCCCCATCGGCTTCAAATGTCCGGACATTTGGGCCTATACTTGCAGCCATCGGGATTTCGGGGCTGCCGTGATGTCTGCCGTAACCACGTTCGAAGCCAGCAACGCCGCGCCGGCGACCCTGTCGCAGCGGCTCGCGCAGTTCGCCGATGGGTTCGATCTGGCCGCCGTCCCGCCGCCGGTGCTGGAAACAGCCCGCTACTGCATCCTCGACGCCATCGGCATCGGCCTCGCGGCCAGCACGTTCGAGTTCGCGCGCCGCAGCATGGCGGGTGTCGTTGCGCTTGGCGGCGTCGGTGAGCATGCGGTCATCGGCTCGCAGGCGCGACTGCCGGCGCGCGACGCGGCGCTGCTGAACGGCCTGCTGATCCACGGCCTGGACTACGACGACACGCATACCGCCAGCGTCGTGCACGCGTCCGCGAGTGCGGTGCCGGTGCTGCTTGCCGAGGGCATGCGGCAGCGGGTCACCGGCGCGCGCGCGCTGGCGGCCTACATCCTCGCGGTCGAAACGGCGGCGCGGCTCGGCCAGCACGCCGGCGGCTGGTGGCAGAAAGTCGGCTTTCATCCGACCGGCGTGGTCGGCGTGTTCGGCGCGACGCTCGCAGCCGGCTACCTGCAGGGCGCGGATGCGGCGGCGCTGGCACATGCGCAGGGGCTCGCGCTCAGCATGGCGTCCGGCAGCATGGAGTTCCTCGAAGACGGCGCGTGGACCAAGCGCCTGCATCCGGGCTGGGCCGCCGCCAGCGGCATCACGGCGGCCACGCTCGCTGTGCATGGCTTCGAGGCGCCGCAGCGCGCCTATGAAGGCCGCTTCGGCCTGTTCTCGACTTACCTCGGCGCGCACGCACCATCGCGCGAGGTCGATCCGCTCGCGACCCTGGGGCACGAGTGGGAGACGGCGACCGTCGCGCTGAAGCCGTATCCCGTGTGCCATTACAACCATGCCTGCGGCGATGCGGCGCTGCTGCTGCGCGAGCGCCATGCGATTGCCGCCGCCGACATCGCCGCCGTGACGGTGCGCCTGCACCTGAACCAGTTCCCGGTGGTCTGCGAACCGCTCGCCGCCAAGCGCCGCCCGCAGAGCGAGTACGACGCCAAGTTCAGCGTGCCGTACTTCGTCGCCGCCTGCCTCGTGCGCGGCCGCTTCACCCTCGAGGAACTCGAGGACAGCAGTCGCGCCGATCCTGCGATCCTCGCGCTGTGCGAGCGCATCCACTGCGAGATCGATCCGCACAGCGCGTTCCCGCAGCACTTCTCGGGCGCAGTCGAAATCGAGCTGCGCGATGGGCGCCGCCTTTCGCACAGCGAGCGGATCCAGCGTGGCGCGGCGGAACGCCCGCTGACGCGCGACGAGATCATCCGCAAGTTCATGGACAACGCGCTGCGCGTGCTGCCGGCCGCGCAGGCGGACCGGCTCTGCGCGGCCGTGCTCGGCCTCGATCGCGCGCCGGACCTCGGCGAACTGTGCGCGGCGCTGGTGCCCGCGTGAACGCGCCGCCCGTCTCGCCAGCCTGGCCGCTGCTGGCCGTCACCGGCCGCTTCCAGCCGTTCCACGTTGATCACCTCGAGCTCGTGCAATGGGCGCTGGCCCGCGCCGCGAGGGTCTGCATCGGCATCACGAATCCCGACGCTGCGACCCGCGCGGCGCATCCGGCGAGCGCGCATCGGCATCGCGCGGACGCCAACCCCTGGAACGATGCGCAGCGCGCGGCGCTGGTTCGCGCGGCATTGAACGCGGCCAACGTAGATCCCGCGCGCTATGACATCGTGCCGTTTCCGCTCGAAGAGCCGGCCCGTTGGGCAGCGCTCGTGCCCGAAGGCACGCCGCAGCTCGTGCGCGTGTTCACCGACTGGGAGCGCGAGAAGCTGCGGCGCTTCGAGGCCGCAGGTTATCCCGTCGTCGCGCTGCAGGGCGATCCGGCGCGGCGGGTCAGCGCCACCGACATTCGCGCGGCGCTGGCGAGCGGTGCGCCGTGGGAGCACTGGGTCCCGCCCGGCGCACGCGAACTGCTGGCGAGCTGGACGAGTGCCGCTGCATGAAGCGCGCGATGCCGGACGATCGGCTGCCGATCCTGCTCGTGATTCTCGACGGCCTCGGCGACCGCGGCTGCGCCGAACTCGACGACCGCACGCCCTGCGAAGCAGCGCCGACGCCGCATCTCGATGCGCTCACCGCGCGCGGCGTGGCCGGCCTGCACGTGCCGTTCGGCCCGGGTCGCGCGACCTCGAGCGAGCACGCGCACTGGTCGCTGTTCGGGTTCGGCAATGTGTGCTTTCCGGGTCGCGCTGCGTTGGAGGCATTGGGCGTCGGGCAACAGCCGCCGCGCGGCGAGCCGCTGTTCCACCTGGCGTTGCGCGCTGCCGAGGCGCGCGACGGCGCGCTGTGGCTGGGGGAGCGCGCGCGACCCCGGCTCGACGACGAGCCGTGCGCGCAGCTGTTCGCAGCACTCGCCGGGCGCTGCATCGCGGGCATCGAGTTCGAGATCCTGCCGCTGCGCACCGGCGAAGCGGTGCTGGTCGCGCGCGGCGCGCACAGCTGTGCGGTCAGCGACAGCGATGCGCTGTTCGATCACCTGCATCCCTGGATGCGGCCAGTGGCTCTGGCCGAGGCCGCGCAGGAGCCCGACGCGCTGCGCCTCGCCGGCGCGCTCGAGCAATGGCTGCATGACAGCCGCCGCATCCTGCTGGCGCATGGCGTGAATGCGGCGCGGCGCGACGCCGGGCTGCCCGCCCTCGAGGTCGCGGTCACCAAGTGGGCCAGCTGGCTGGATCCGGCGCTGCCGTCATTCGTTGCGCACACGGGCTTGCGCGGCGCGGCGGTCACCGACACGGCGCTGTACCGCGGCCTCGCGCGCGCGCTCGACATGACACTGGTCGATCGGCCCTACGACGCCAGCGACCCGGCGGGCGACATGCGCCAGCGCATCGAGCTCGCGAGCGACCTGCTGGCCACGCACGACTTCGTCCACGTGCACGTCAAGGCGACCGACGAAGCCGCGCACACCAAGCGCCCGGGCTTCAAGCGCGACATCATCGCAGCGATGGATGCGGGCCTCGCCGCGCTGCTGCCATTGGCGGCGGATGCCGTCGTTGCCGTCACGGGCGACCACGCCTCGCCATCGACCGGCGCGCTGCTGCACAGCGGTGATCCGACCCCGTTCGTGGTCGCAGCGCCTGGTCTGCGGCCGGATGCGGTCACGGCCTTTGGCGAACGCGCGGCGTTCGGCGGCGAAGCCGGTCGCCTGCGCGCTGACGACGTGCTGCCGTATCTGGCGGGACTCGCGAACCGCCCCTTCTTCCTCGGTCATCGGCCGGGTGCTGCGCGCACGCATGCGCTGCCGTCTGCGCCCGAACCGATGCCCCTCGCCTGAACTCATTGCGGACCGACGACTGGAGACACCATGACGACCCCGACGCCCTCGCCACTCGACAAGGAGCTGAACCCGCCCGCGCACCTCGCGCCGATTCTCGGGAAGGTGGCCGCGCTGTACCGCGATGAAGTCGCGCCGCGCGAGCAGGCGCTCGCGGCGCGGCTCGCCGATGAGAGCCTCTACCTCGACAGCGACGGCAAGCTGCACCCGGAGATCATCGCGGCGCGGCGCGAGATCATGCGCGCGGCTGGCAAGGTGGGCGTCTACAGCGCGCACCTGCCGACGACACTGGGCGGTGGCGGCCTGGGCCGCACCGACATGATCTATGTCGAGGAGCAGGTGTACGGCTACGGCTGCGGTCTGAATCCGGCGCTGCTGTCATGGTCGGAGGGCGCGACGCCGCGACTGCTGTACTGCCATGACCACCAGCGCGAGCAGTTCGTCGATCCCCTCGTGCGGGGCGAGAAAACCAGCCTGCACGCAGTCACCGAAACCGTCGCCGGCTCGAACCTGTTCGACATGAAGACGCACGCGAAGCGGCGCGGCAGCGACTGGGTGCTGAACGGCCACAAGGCCTACATCACCAACGCCTTCGACGCCGACGTCGTGCAGGTGCTGGCCGTGACCCAGCCGGGCGGCGGTCGCAAGACCTTCACCTATTTCATGTTCGATGCGCGCGAGATGCTGGGCAAGGGCTACCGCACCGGCAAGGTCTACCAGACCATGTTCGGCGATGGCTACACGGGCGAGCTGTTCTTCGACGACCTCGTGCTGCCGCAGAGCGCCGTGATCGGCGAGGTGGGGCAGGGCTTCGACATCGCGGTGATGTCGTTCAACTACACGCGCATGCGCCGCGCCGGCATGTGCTCGGGCTGGTCGCGCTACCTGATCGACCGCAGCCTCGAGCGCGTCCGCTCGCGCGTCGTCGACCAGCGGCCGCTGGGCGCGAACCAGGGCATCCAGTGGATGATCGCGGACATGTACGTCGACTGGCTGCAGACCCGTTCGCTGTCGCTCGAGGTGGCGCGCAGCATCGACAACCCGGGTCCGTGGTACGCGCTGCCGCGCCCGAAGGATGAGATCCGCCGCATCTGTGCGCTGAAGGTCAGCAACGACGAATCGTTCTATCGCGTTGCGGACCGCGCGCTGCAGGTGCACGGCGGCTACGGCGTGATGCGCAACAACCCGGTCAACAAGCTGTTCCAGATCGCGCGCAACCTGCGTATTCCGGGCGGCACCGACGAAGTGCAGCGCACGACCATTGCCGAAACGCTGGGGCTGCGCTTCGACGCGTCGAAGTCGGCGCCCGCGGCGAAGGGCGACTGAGGCGTGACGCAGGCGGTCGGCGGATTCCGCGGCCTGCGCGCACTGGCGGGTTGTGGCGGCTGCGCGGCGAAGGCGCCGCCTGAACTCGTGTCGCTGCTGGCGGGCTTCGCGGCGCAGGCCGGCGGGCAGGATCCTGCCGTGCTCGTCGGCCTTGCGCCGTTCGACGACGCTGCCGTGTATGCCATCGACGCCGAACGCGCGCTGATCGCCACCGTCGATTTTTTCCCGCCGCTGGTCGATGCGCCGCGCGACTATGGCGCGATCGCCGCGGCCAATGCCGTCAGCGATGTCTATGCGATGGGCGGCGAGGTCGCGTTCGCGCTGGCCGTGTCGGGCTTTCCGGTCGAGGTGCCAGATGACGTCGTCGCGGCCGTGGCGGCCGGCGCGGTCGACGTGCTCACCGAGTGTGGCGGCCAGCTGCTGGGCGGGCACTCCGTGCGCTGCGCCGAGCCGGTGTTCGGCCTCGCGGTGCTGGGCTTCGTGCATCCGGCGCGCATCTGGCGCAAGTCCGGCGCGCGTCCCGGTGATGTGCTGCTGTTGTCGAAGCCGATTGGCACGGGCGTGCTGCTGTCCTGCGGCGAACCCGCTGCGCTGGTGACGGCGACCGGATCCATGCGAGCGACGAATCGCGCCGCGGCGCAGGCGCTGCGCGCGCTCGCTGCCGGTCCGCATGCCGTCACCGATGTCAGCGGCTATGGACTGCTCGGCCACGCGCTCGAGATCGCCGCGCGTTCCGATGTCGGACTCGAGATCGACACGAGCGCAGTGCCCTGCCTGCCCGGCGCGCGCGACGCCGCGATGAGGGGCGTGCGGACGTCGGCGCATCGGCGCGCCGCCGAACAGGCTGACGCGCGCGTCAACGTCGCCGCGAACCTCGATGACGCACTGCGCGCGCTGTTGCAGGACCCGCAGACCTCAGGCGGCCTGCTGGCCGCGGTGGCGCCCGCAGACGTGCCGGCGCTGTGCGCGGCGGGCTACGTGCCGGTCGGCACGGTCACGGCCGCAGCACCCGGAACCGTCACGCTGCGCTGAGTGCGCATGCGACGCGCGCCACAGGCCGCGAGATCGCCGAGGAAGCGTTCATGCCAGGCGGCGAGGCTCTGGCGAAGCAGTGCCGCCTGCATGCCTGCCAGGCGCCGCTGGCGTTCCGCGAGCGGCATCTGCAGCGCGCGGGTCAGCGCGGCGCTGAGCGCCGCCGGATCGCCAGCGTCGACCAGCAACGCGTCGGTCAGCAGTTGCGCGGCGCCGGCACCACGGCCCAGCAGCAGCACGCCCGGATCCGCGGCCCGCTGCACGGCGACGAACTCCTGCGCGACCAGGTTCATGCCGTCCACCAGCGGCGTCACGCAGGCGACCTGCGCGGCCGCGAGCAGCGCCAGCACGGAGTCGTGCGGCAACGCCTGCTGCAGCAGCAGCACCGGGTCGCGGGTCGCGCTGCGGTGCTGCGCGTTGCAGGCAGCCACGGCGTGCTCCAGCGCAGCCTGTGTCCGCGCATAGGCGGGCAGTGCGGTACGCGAGGGTGGCGTCACCTGCACGAACCCTGTCTGTGCCGCGGCGCCGGGATGCCGTTGCAGCCAGGCGGCGTAGGCGGCGATACGTTCGAGCAGGCCCTTGGTGTAGTCGAGTCGGTCGATGCCGGCGACGAGCCGGCGACCGCCCAGCCAGTCCTGCGCGGGCTGGCCGCTGCGCCGGGAGTGCTCGGCGCTGCGCTGGCGCAGCGCGCTGACATCGACGCCCACCGGGTAGACGCCCGTCAGGATCCGCCGCGGCCCGAACCGGATCGCGTCGCCGTCGAACGCCAGCGCACTGCCAGCCGAGACGGCCGCAGCCGCGCGGAAGTTCGCGAGGTCCTGCGCGGTCTGGAATCCAAGCAGGTCGCAGCGCAACAGTGCCCGCAGCAGCTCGGCGTGCATGGGCAGGCTGCGCCACTGTGCGGGCGCTGGAAACGGAACGTGCAGGAAGAAGCCGATCGGGCCGGCGTGTCCGCGCTCGCGCAGCGCCGCAGCCAGCGGCAGCAACTGGTAGTCGTGAATCCACACCAGGTCACCCGCGCGCAGCTGCGGCTGCAGCACCGCAGCCCAGGCGCGACTCGTGGCGCGATACGCGGCCGCGCGGAGCGCGAGCGGCACCGCGCTCGGCGGCGGCGCCATGCCATGCAGCGTCGGCCACAGCACGTCATTGCTGAAGCCGAGGTAAGCATCGGTGTGCAGGCCGGGGGCGAGCGGCAGGGTCAGATAGTCGATGTTCGCGGCGCGGCGCGCACGCGGCAGTGCCGCGGCTGTCTCGCAGATCGTGCCATCCCAACCGAACCACAGGCCGCCACGCGCGCTGAGCGCTGCGTGCACGCTGCGCGCCAGGCCGCCGGCGCTCGGTGCGTCATCCGGCAACTGCACGCGATGCGAGATCGCGACGAGACGGCTCACGTCGTCGGCACCGGGTGCAGCAGCGCCGCCAGCCAGTCATGCACCGCGCGCGGGTGCGGCAGGCGATGCGCGGCGGCCGGCGGCAGCGCGCGCCCCGGCTGGTCGGTTGCACCGACCCAGATCCCGACGCCGCCGCGCTGCACGGCGCGTTGCAGCGCCGGCAGATCGGTCGTGTCATCGCCGATGTAGACGGGTAGGCGACCGCGAAACGGGGCCTCGCCGAGAAACGCATCCAGTGCTGCGCCTTTGTCCGGCCCGGCATCGCGCAGTTCCGCCACGGCATGGCCCTCGATCAGCATCGGCTTCGGCTGCAGCGCGGCCTGCAGTTGCATGACGCAGCGCTGCGCTGTTGCCGCGTGCTGCGGTGCGCCGCGCCAGTGCAGCGCGAGGGCGTGCGATTTCTCTTCAAGCAGCAGGCCAGGGTGAGCGGCGACATGCTCGCGCAGCGCGGCGCGTGCGGCGTGGAGCCAAGCACCGCAGGCCGGCGGCGCATGGCTGCGACCGGCAGCGCAGCGCCGTTCGAGGCCGTGCAGCCCCGCCACCGGCAGGCGCAGCGGCGCGAGCAGCGCGTCGATCGCGTCGATGGAGCGTCCGCTGATGATCGCCAGCGCGCCGTCGAGGCGCGCGCTCAGTCGCCCGAGCAGCGCGAGCAGTTCGGCGTCGACCTGCACTGCGGTGGGCGTTGCGGCGAACTCGACCAGCGTGCCGTCGAAATCCAGCAGCAGCGCCGTGCCGGTCGCGGCGGGAACAGGCGGTAGCCGCAGCGTCGACACGCCCTAGTCGTCGTGGCGGATGCGGCCGCGACCCTGCTTGGTCGTGGCGCGGCGCGCCTTGCCTTCGAGGCGGCGCTTCTTCGCGCCGAGCGTCGGGCGGGTGGCGATCCGCCGCTTGGGTTCGACCAGCGCCGCCAGGATCAACTCGGCGAGCCGCTGCTCGGCATCGCGGCGATTCTGTTCCTGGCTGCGCTGCGTCCGCGCGGCGATCAGGATCGCGCCCTCGTCGGTCAGGCGGTGCCCGGCGAGGCCGCGCAGGCGCTGCTTGACCCGCGCGTTCAGCGCCTGCGTGCCGGCGAGGTCGAAGCGCAGCTGCACGGCGCTCGAGACCTTGTTGACGTTCTGTCCGCCCGGACCGCCGGCGCGCATGAACTGCACCGACAGGTCGGAATCGGGAATCAGCACGGGACCCACCTGCAGCGCCATGGCGAAAGCGCGGTGTCAGTCTGCGCCGGGCGCGCCGGGCAGCTCGCGCGGCGCCACGACACGGACCTCGTGCTGCGCAACCGGGATCGTGATGCCGGCGTGCTTGAACAGTCGCCAGATCTCGCGGTTGATATCCGAACGCACGTTGTTGACGCCATTCATCGGATCGCGGATCCAGAAGCGCGCTTCGAGCCGCATGCCGTAGTTCTCGAACGACATCAGGCGCGACACGGGCGCCGGGTCGCGCAGGATGCGCGGGTGCCTGGCCGCGGCCTCGACCAGCAGTTCGAGCGCCTTCTCCGGATCGTCCTGGTAGCTGATCATGACGGGCAGGCGCAGTCGCACGCGCTGGTCCGAATAGCTCCAGTTGATCACCGAAGTGGTGATCAGGTTCTGGTTCGGCACCAGCGTCTCCACGCCGTCGCGATCGCGCACGACGACGTAGCGGCCACGCAGCTCCTGCACCCAGCCGAAGTTCTCGGTGCTCGTGCCGGTGGTGCCGGTGAAGCTGATCACATCGCCCGGCTTGATCGACTTGTCCATCAGCAGCACGAAGCCGCTGACGAAGTTGCTGGCGATCGCCTGCAGGCCGAAGCCGAGGCCGATGCCGATCGCGCCCGTGAGCACCGTCAGTGCCGTCAGGTCGATGCCTGTCGCGTTGACGCCGAGCAGGATGCCAAGACCGACCAGGAAGAACTGGCTGAACTTCGCGATGCCGATGCGCGTGGACATCGCAACCGAGTCCATCGCCATGACGCGCCGCTCGATCGTGCGCGCGATGACGCTGGCGACCAGGATGAAGCCCGTGACGACGACGATGCTCTTCAGCAGCGCCCAGAGGCTGAACGACACCTTGCCGGGGATCAGATCGAGCGAGTCGAGCCGTGCCTCGATGTCGTTGAACCAGCCGA
>JBIITU010000246.1:0-5323 GCA_044340335.1 Steroidobacteraceae bacterium | reverse complement strand
TGCTGCTCGTCATCGCCGCGCTGCTGCTGTGGGGCCTGTGGCGGCTGCTGGCCGCCGTGATCAGCTGAGCGGCGCGGCCGCCTCGGCGGCAATGGCCTCGAGCAGCGTCTTGACCGGCGCGGGCAAACCCAGCGTCTCCCGCCCCTCGCGCCACGCGGCCGGCTGACACCAGCGATTCTCCCCGGCTTCTGCGACGGCGGCATCCTGCAGCCCGTCGCACGCGACGATGCGCGGGTGGATGCTCAGGTCGAAGTGCGTGAACACATGTTCGATGCAGCCGAGCGCGCGCGGCTGCCAGTCGGGCTTCTGCAACGCGCCGCCCCGCAGTGCGGCGCGCGCATGACCGGCGAGCGCTGCCTCGCTGTCGAACTCCGGCAGCGACCACAGGCCGCCCCAGATGCCGCGCGCCGGACGCCGCTCGAGCAGCACGGCGCCACTCGCATCGATCGCGAGCAGCATGAACACCGTGCGCCGCCGTCGCGCGCTGCGCGGCGCGCGCGCCTTGGGGCGCGGCAGTTCGTGCTGCCGACCGGTCGACGCCGCGCTGCACTCGACCTGCAGCGGGCACAGCAGGCAAGCCGGGCGCGTGCGCGCACAGACGGTCGCGCCGAGGTCCATGATGGCCTGCGTGTAGATCGCGAAATCCGTCGCCGGCGTGCAGGCATCGGCCAGCGACCACAGTCGCAGCTCGACCTCGCGCGTCGCGACGTCGCCTTCGATGCCGAACAGGCGCGTCAGCACCCGCTTGACGTTGCCATCGAGGATGGGATGCCGCTGGCCCGCCGCGAGTGCGAGGATCGCGCCCGCGGTCGAGCGCCCGATGCCTGGCAGCGCGTGCAGCGCTTCGAAGCTCGCCGGCATTTCGCCACCGTGCTCGGCGACGACCTGCTGCGCCGCGCGATGCAGGTTGCGCGCGCGGGCGTAGTAACCGAGGCCGGTCCACAGATGCAGCACCTCGTCGAGCTCGGCGGCCGCCAGCGCGGCGACCGACGGAAAGCGCGCCATGAAGCGCTCGAAGTACGGAATCACGGTCGCGACCTGCGTCTGCTGCAGCATGATCTCCGAGACCCAGACGCGATACAGCGTGCGCTGCTGCTGCCATGGCAGGTCATGCCGCCCGCTGCGCGCATGCCAGGCGACCAGCGCCGGGCCGATGAACGCCGCGCGCCGTCGCTCGCGTTCGCGCAATGCCGTCACGGTGGCGCGCGTCGCAGGCCCGCGGCGTCGTGCACGAGCCGCAGCGTCACGCCCTCGAGTTCGGCATCGCCGAGTGTGGCGCGCTCGAGCGTCACGGTGGCGCGCGCTTCGAGCGCGCGCAGCGCCGCGGTCGGAAACACGAACGGCGGCGTCGGCGCATCGTCAGGCTCGAGATAACGGCCGAGCGCCATCTGGTCACCCGCAAGCGTGACCTCGACGACGCCGGCCGCGTCCTGCGCAACGCGGCCGCGCAGGGTCGTCGCGTCGAGCTTCACCTCGAGCGGTTCGAGCTGCCACAGGCCGTCGGTGAGTCGCAATGTCGTCGCGACGCGCAGCGGACCCAGTGCATCGGGGTCGCTCGTGTACGGCGGCGTGATGCCGGCATCGAGCAGCGTGCGGCGCAGTGCCGCGAGCTGCAGCTGCACGGTTGCGGCGGCAGCGGACTGCGCGCCACCAGCGACGTAGCGCCAGTCGCGAATCGACAGGTTGTTCTCGCCGGTGCCGAGCTTGACGAGCAGCGGAGCGCCGCGAACGACGAGCGGCTCGTGGATCAGTTCGACAGATTCGGCCTTCCACGACGTGGCAACGCCCTTCGCCGCGGCCTGGGTTTTCAGCGTCAGCGCCAGGCTGAGGTCCGCGAGCGCCGTCGCGCCGGCGCGGAAGGTCATCGTCGTCGACAGCGCGAACGGCCAGCTCGGCCGTGGGTCGAGCGCGATGCCGCCGGACGCCTGCACGGGCAGCGGTTCGCCGGGCGCCCAGCGTGGCAGCGTCACGGCGAGATCGCTGAGCGCGACCTGCGTGCCGGCAGCCTGATCGATGTAGGTCACGCTGGACTCGCGCAGTTCGATGCCGGCCAGCGAGCGCAGCACGGTGCGGCGCTGCTCGGCCTCCGCGGCAGGCGCCGCACTCTCGCCGAGACCCTGCCAGTTGGCGACACCGTCGGCACGGCGCTCGAGCACGAGCTGCGCGCCGGTCAGGCGGATCCGCGACAGCTCGAGTTCGCCCTGCAACAGCGGCCGCAGCCGCGCACCCAGCGAGAGCTCACGCCAGCGAACCAGCTCGGGACTGCTGAAGCCGGGCGGATTGGCGAGCGCCGCATCGCTGACGCTGATCGCGAGCCACGGAAACAGGTCGAGCGACACGTCGCCGTCGATCTGCAGCGCGCGCCCGGTCGCGGACTGCACCGCCGCCTGGATCTGCGGCCGGAAACGGCCGGCGTCGACCAGCGCCGTCAACAGCCACAGGCCCGCCGCGACCAGCGCCGCGACGGCGCCCAAACCAATCAGTATCCAGCGGGTGGCGCGCACGCCATGGATTCTACCTGTCGCAGATGTCCACTTCGCCGCTGACGCTGTTGACGCGCAGTTGCATGCCCCCGGCGCCCCGGGTCACCTCGAGCCGCCGCCCGGGCCCGCTGCGGCTGGTCGCCTCGCCCTGGGCGCCGAAGCAGGTCGCGAGCCCGCCGCTGAAACTGCGCGCCTCGATCGCAAGCCCGACGTCGCCGCGGGCGCGGATGTCGACATTGCCGCTGACGGTGTCGACCTGCAGCGATGCGCCGCGGATCGCGCCGGTGTCGATCTCGACGTCGCCGGACGTGGTGCGCACGCGCCCGCCCGCGAGCTTGGTGTCGCGCAGCTCGACGTTGCCGCTGATGCTGGAAACGTCGACTTCGCCGGCCAACGCGCGCAGGTCGATGTCGCCGCTGACGGTAGCCACTTTCGCGGCGCCAGCGCGGCCGCCACCATTGAAGGTGACATCGCCGCTGACCGATTTGATTTCGACCGCGGCGCCGGCCGCGCCCGACACGATGTCGCCGCTGACGGTGCGCACGTCCTGCGCGCCCGCGACGCCGCCCATGCGCACGTCGGCACTGACGGCAGAGACATCGACACGATGTCCGCGCGGCATCTCGATGCGCAGCGTCGCCGCGCCGGACTTCGCCATCGTGCTCTTCGGCGGCAGGATGACCTTGACGATGACGGTGTTGCCGTCGCGCCGCAGTTCGAGCCGCTCGACGCCGGGGCCCAGCTGGCCTGTGACGCGAACTTCGTTACCGCCGGTGCCGACGACGACCAGCCGGCCCGCGACGTTGGTGATCGCGACCGCCGTCGTGCCCGACGCATCGAGTTTCTGGTCGACTGGTGAACCAGCCGCGCCATCGCCCGCGGCGAGTGTCATGGAGGGCAGCGCCAGCGACGGCAGCAGCAGCAGGGACAGCGGTGCAAGCCAGCGGTATTGCAGCCCATGAAAGTGTGACATCTCAGATCTCCTCGCCGGCCGCAACGGCCGCATTCAGCGTCGTGAGGACGCGCATTTCTTCCTGGTAGGTGTCGATCAGCAGCGACTGCAGCAGCGCGTTCGCGGGCTCCTGCCCGAGTGCAGCGCTGATCTCGGTGATCGAACGCTGCAGCGTGTCGAGACTGCGTCGTACCTGCTCGCGCGTGGGCTCCGGCAACGCGGCGAGCCGCGCCGGCAGTTGCGCGAGCTCGGCCGCGCGCGCGGCGTCGTAGGCAGGCCCGGGCGTGAAGCTCGCGACGGGCAGCACCGCGGGTGCCACCGTCGTCGTGGCCATGGTCGTGGATTGCGCGGGCGGCAGTATCACGCGACCGATCCAGATGCCGTTGGCGAGCAGCGCCACGCCGGCCACCAGACCAAACGCCCAGCGCGGCGGACGCCAGCGCGCAGCGGCGGGCGGCGCCGCCTGCGTCGCACCGTCCGCGCGGATCGCCGCCTCGATGCCCGGCCACAGGTCGCGCGACGGTGGCACATCGCGCTGCAGCGCGCGCAGCTCGCCGACACCGTGCGTGTTCGCAGATTCGTTCATCGCACTCCCTCCTGGAGTCGCACCCGCAGCAACGCGCGGGCGCGATGCAGCTGGGCCTTGCAGGTGCCTTCGGCCAGGCCGAGCATCGCGCCGGCCTCCGCATGGCTGTGTCCGTAAATCGCGCAGAGCACGAGCGCGTCGCGCGCGCCGTCGGGCAGTGAATCGATGGCCCGCTCGATCTCGTGCTCCTCGACCGGCGTGTCGATCACGACGCCCTGCGCCGCGTCGTCGAGATCCTCGAGCGACTCGGGCACCACGCCGCCGCGCCGGCGGCGCTCGATGACGACGTTGACGGCGATGCGGTGCAGCCAGGTCGTCAGCTGGCTACGACCCTCGAAAGTGGCCAGCGCGCGCCACGCGCGCAGGTAGGTTTCCTGGGTGCAATCCTCGGCGGCGGCGGGATCGCGGGTCAGGCGCAGGCAGAGGCCGTGGATGCGGGCGCTGGTCTCGCGATACAGGCGCTCGAACGCGCGCACGTCGCCGCGCCGCGCCTGCGTCAGCAGGCCCGCCTGCCAGTCCAGCGCCTGGGCACCATGAAATTGAGAGCCGCCGTCGGCCAAATCGCCTCCGTACCCCCTCGCATGGCAAGGGGAACCGCCATCGTAACGTGACGGAGAGTTGGAGGCGCCGGGGCCGGAAAAGGTTTAAACGCTGGCGCGGCGGCCGGCGAACCAGTTGATGGCGTACTGCAGCAGCTGCGAGTTGGTCGCGAGGTTCAGCTTGCGCTTGATGCTCTGGCGGTGCGATTCGACCGTCTTGACCGACAGCCCGAGTTCCGTCGCGATGTCCCGCGAGCTGACGCCCCGGCCGACCAGGTTGAGCACCTGCAGTTCGCGATTGGAAAGCCGCTCGACAGGATTGCCGTCGCTGACGCTGTGGCCCAGCCGCGAGCGCAGCTGCGTCTGCAGTGTCTCGCTCAGGTAGGTTTCGCCGCGCAACACGGTGCGCAAGGCGTTCAGCAATTGATCGGCAGCAGCCTGCTTCATGATGTAGCCGGACGCGCCTTCCGACAGCAGGCGCTCGGCGTAGATCGTTTCGTCGTGCATAGACAGCACGAGCATCGGCACGTCGGGATGGTGGGCGTGGACATCACGCACGAGCTCGAGGCCGTCGCCTTCCTGCAGCGCGAGATCGACGATGACGATGTCGGGCGTGAGTTCGCGGATCGCGCGCCGTGCTTGCGCTTCGGTCGCAGCCTCGCCGCACACTTCCATGTCGGCTTCGGCTTCGATCATGCGCTTGAGCCCCTGCCGGACGATCGGGTGATCATCGACGATGAGGACGCGGCGACGGACAGCGGTG
>JBIITU010000018.1:0-19850 GCA_044340335.1 Steroidobacteraceae bacterium | reverse complement strand
TGGGCGCGCACGCGCGCGATCGCATCGTCGATGATACTGCCCGGGTTCCAGCTCGCGTCGCAGCCGCAGATCTCGCGCAGGAAGCGCTCGTAGATGCGCGTGCCCTGCTTCGTGTGCGTGACTTCCGGGTGGAACTGCAGCGCGTAGTAGCGCCGCGTTTCATCGGCCATGCCCGCGATCGGCACGTCGCCGGTCGAAGAGATCACCTTGAAGCCGGCGGGCAGCTGCGTGACGCGGTCGCCGTGGCTCATCCAGACATCGAGCAGCCCGTGCCCGTCGGCGTTGACGCGATCCTCGATGTCCCGCAGCAGCGCGGAGTGCCCGCGCGCGCGCACTTCGGCATAGCCGAACTCGTGCACGTCGCCCGGTTCGACGCGCCCGCCGAGCTGCGCGGCCATGGTCTGCATGCCGTAGCAGATGCCGAGCACCGGCACGCCGCTGTCCCACACTGCGGCGGGCGCCGCCGGCGCGCCGGCCTGCGTGACCGACTCCGGGCCGCCGGAGAGGATGATGCCGCGCGCACCGAAGGCGCGGACATCGGCATCGCCGGCATCCCAGGGATGAATCTCGCAGTAGACGCCGAGCTCGCGAACGCGTCGCGCGATCAGCTGGGTGTACTGCGAACCGAAGTCGAGGATCAGGATCCGGTGCGCGTGGATGTCGCGGTTGGCAGCACTCATGAGACGCGGTAGTTCGGCGCTTCCTTTGTGATCGTCACGTCGTGCACGTGTGATTCGCGCACGCCGGCCGTCGTGATGCGCACGAACTGCGGCTTGGTCCGCATGTCGTCGATGCTGCTGCAGCCGGTGTAGCCCATCGCGGCGCGCAGTCCGCCGGCGAGCTGATGCAGGATCGACACGATGCTGCCCTTGTACGACACGCGTCCCTCGATACCCTCGGGCACGAGCTTCTCGAGTTCACTGGTCGTGTCCTGGAAGTAGCGGTCGCTAGAACCGTGACGCTCGGCCATCGCACCGAGCGATCCCATGCCGCGGTAGCTCTTGTAGCTCGCGCCCTGGTAGAGCTCGACATCGCCCGGCGATTCTTCGGTACCCGCGAACAGGCCGCCGATCATGACGGCGTGCGCCCCCGCGACCAGCGCCTTGGCGACATCACCGGAGTAACGGATGCCGCCGTCGGCGATCAGCGGCACGCCCGCGGCCGCCAGTGCGTCAGCGACGTTCGCCACCGCCGACACCTGCGGCACGCCCACACCCGCAACGATGCGCGTCGTGCAGATCGAGCCGGGACCGATACCCACCTTGACGGCATCGGCGCCCGCCTTGACGAGATCGAGCGCCGCGCCCGCGGTGACGATGTTGCCGGCGATGACCTGCTGGTCAGGCCAGCGCGACTTGATCTGCTCGACCATGCGGATCACGCCGCGTGAATGCCCGTGCGACGTGTCGACGACGACGACATCGACGCCGGCCTCGCGCAGCGCGACCACTCGATCGAAGGTATCCGGACTCGTGCCGACGGCGGCGCCGACCCGCAAGCGGCCGCTTTCGTCCTTGCAGGCGCGCGGCCGTTCGGTGGCCTTCTGGATGTCCTTGACCGTGATCATGCCCTTGAGCTGGTGCTGGTCGTCGACCACCAGCACCTTCTCGATGCGATGGCGGTGGAACAGTCCCAGCACTTCGTCGCGCGGCGCGTTCTCGCGCACCGTGACGAGCCTGCCCTTGGGGGTCATCACGGACGACACGGGCTGATCGAGCTTCGTCTCGAAGCGCAGGTCGCGCGCGGTGATGATGCCGACGAGTTCCTTGCCGACGACGACGGGCATGCCGGAGATGCCGCGCGCCTTGGTCAATTCCATGACCTGCCGGATCGTGGTGTCGGGCGACACCGTGATCGGATCGACGACGACGCCGCTCTCGTACTTCTTGACGCGATTGACCTCGCGCGCCTGGTTCTCGATCGACATGCTCTTGTGGACGATGCCGAGGCCGCCTTCCTGGGCAATCGCGATCGCGAGGCGTGCCTCGGTCACCGTGTCCATCGCCGCGGAGATGATCGGCAGGTTCAGCCGGATCCGTTTCGTCAGCTGGGTCGAGAGCTCGACTTCGCGCGGCAATACTTCGGAATAGGCCGGCACCAAAAGCACATCGTCGAAGGTCAGTGCTTCTTCGAGAATTCGCATCGGGGGGATGTCCAGGGGATGTTGGACGCCGCATTCTACGCACCCCGGAAAAGCCGGTAAACTGCGCCGGCAGCGCTGCGCTGCCCCGGCCCGGTCCAGAATGCCCCCAGAGCGCGACGTCTACACGGTTTCCCGGCTCAATCGGGAGGTCAAGATCCTGCTCGAGGCGGGCATGCCGCTGCTGTGGGTCGAGGGCGAACTGTCGAATCTCGCCCGCCCGGCCTCCGGCCACTGGTATTTCTCGCTGAAGGACCGCGACGCCCAGGTCCGCTGCGCGATGTTCCGCCAGCGCACGCAAGCCCTGCGTTTCACGCCGCGCGACGGCCTCGCGGTGGTCGCGCGGGTCCGGGTCGGCCTCTATGAGGCGCGCGGCGACTATCAGCTGATCGTCGAGCATCTCGAGGAAGCCGGTGCCGGTGCGCTGCGGCGCGAATTCGACAAGCTGCGCGACAAACTCGAGCGCGAGGGGCTGTTCGCGAGTGAGCGCAAACGGCCTCTGCCGGCGCTGCCGCGCCGGATCGGCGTCGTGACATCCCCCAGCGGTGCGGCGGTGCGCGACATCCTGCACATCCTCGCGCGGCGCTTCCGGGCCGTCCCCGTCATCATCTACCCCACTGCCGTGCAGGGCGCGCAGGCGGTGCCGGAACTGCTGGCGGCGCTCGAGCGCGCAGCGCGGCGTGCCGAGTGCGACGTGCTGATCGTCGCCCGCGGCGGCGGTTCGCTCGAAGACCTGTGGGCGTTCAACGACGAGCGTGTCGCGCGTGCCCTTGCGGCGATGCCGATGCCGGTCGTGACCGGCATCGGGCACGAGGTCGACTTCACGATCGCCGATTTCGTCGCCGACGTGCGCGCGCCGACTCCGTCGGGCGCCGCGGAACTGGTCGTGCCGGACTCGCGCGAGTGGTTCGCGCGGCTCAGCCAGCTTGCACAGCGACTGCGCCTCGCGGGCCTGCGCGGTCTGCGCGAACAGCAGCGTCGACTCGACACCCTCGCCCACCGGCTCGGGCTCGCCGATCCCGCCACACGCATCCATGCCGGCATGCAGCGCCTCGACGACCTCGAGCAGCGCCTCGCACGCGCGGCGCGACTCGGTCTCGCGCGCCGCGACAGTCGGCTGCGGCAACTGGAAACGCGGCTTGCGCGACGCGCACCCACCTCGTTGCTGCGTGAACTGCGCCTGCGGGAACTGTCGCTCGCCGCGCGGCTCGAACAGGCCATGGCGCGGCGCCTCGCGCAGGCCTCGCAACGACTCGCCGTCGCCGGCGGGGAGCTCGGGGCCGTCAGCCCGCTGGCCACGCTCGAGCGCGGCTACGCCATCGTCACGCGCGCTGCCGACGGTCGTGTCGTCCGGGCCGCGCGCGATGTTGCTGTGGGTGCCGACATCGAAGCCCGCATTGGGCGCGGGCGACTCACAGCACGCGTCACGGCAAGCCGGGAGAATGACCTTGACTGACCTACGAATGACCGGACGCGCGCTCCGTCGGCTGATCCCAGCGCTGCTGCTGTTTGCGGTCGGTCCCGTCGCGCGCGCGGACGCGCCGTTCCTGCCCGAGGCCCGACCCGTGCCGGGCGGCATCGCGCTGCTGCCCGTGGGCGCGGCGGGCGATCCGGCACCGGTAGTGCGTTTCGGCGAGCAGCGGGTGCTGCTGGCCGAATCGAAGGGGCAGTGGCTCGCGCTCGTCGGCCTGCCGCTCGCGCAGGAGCCAGGCCCCGCGTCGATCGAGGTCACGGCGCCTGGCAAAGCCACGCGCCGCATCGGCTTCGAAGTGACCGGCTTTCCCTACGCGACGCAGGCCCTGCGGGTGGCGCCGCGCCACGTCGATCTCGCCCCGGCCGATGCGGCCCGCGTCGAGCGCGAGCGCCCCCACATCCGCAGGATGTTGACGACCTGGAGCGATGCCGCGCCGGCGACGCTGCAGTTCGCATTGCCCGTGCAGGGCCGCCGCTCATCGCCGTTCGGCCTGCGCCGCACCTTCAACGGCCAGTCGCGCAACCCGCACAGCGGCCTCGATCTGGCCGGCCCCGTCGGCACGCCCGTGGTCGCACCCGCTGCAGGTCGCGTCATCGACGTTGGCGACTACTTCTTCAATGGCCTGTCGGTGTTCGTCGATCACGGCCACGGCCTCGTGACGCTGTACTGCCACCTCAGTGCGATCGATGTGCGAGTCGGCGATGAAGTTACCGTCGGCGACCGGCTCGGCGCCATCGGGGCTACGGGCAGGGTCACCGGCCCGCACCTGCACTGGGGCGTCGCGCTCAACGGCGCGATGGTCGACCCGGAACTGCTGCTGGCGCGCTAGCGCGATGCGCGCGGTGGCGCGCGACGCGGCGAACGCTTGCGCCCCGGCCCGGCGGCGCGACCCGCCGCCGCGACTTTGGCGGCGTGCTCGGCCTTGCGGCGACGGTCGTATGGATTCGCGTCGGTGCGGTACTCGACGCTGACGGGAGTGGCGTACAAGTCGAAATCGCGGCGGAACACGTTCGCGAGGTAGCGCGTGTAGGCGTCGGGCACGTGTGCGGTCTGGTTGCCGTGCACGATGATGCGCGGCGGATTCTTGCCACCCTGGTGCGCATAACGCAGCTTGATGCGCCGGCCGCGCACCAGCGGCGGCTGGTGGGCCTGCAGCGCGCGCTCCATGCTGCGCGTCAGCTGCGGCGTCGACATTTCCCGCATCGCGCCGTCGTAGGCGCGGATCGCATCGGCGGCGATGTCACCCACGCCGGTGCCATGCCGCGCGGAGATGAAGTGCACCGGCGCGAACGGCACGAAATCCAGCCGCACCTCGAGCTGGCGCCGGATGGTGTCGCGCTGATCCATCGGAATGCCGTCCCACTTGTTGACGGCGATCAGCAGCGCGCGGCCGCGCTGCAGCGCGATGCCGAGCACGCTCGCATCCTGCTCGCCGATCGTGTCGTGCGCGTCGACGACGAACACGACGACGTGCGCGTCGGCAATGGCCTGCAGCGTGCGCGCGACGCTCGCGCGCTCGACCGCGTCGTCGATTCGCGCGCGACGCCGCACGCCCGCGGTGTCGATCAGCACGAAGCGGCGCCCGTCGCGTTCGAACGGCACCAGGATGCTGTCGCGCGTCGTGCCCGGCAGCTCGCTCGCGATCACGCGTTCGTCGCCGATCAGCCGATTGATCAGCGTCGACTTGCCGACATTCGGCCGCCCGATGATCGCGATGCGGATCGAACCGTCTTCCTCGCTGCCGGCCTCGTTGGTGGCTTCGAAGCCCGCCAGCACCCGATCCATCATGTCGACGCAGCCGTCGCCATGGCTCGCCGCAATCGCGAGCGGATCACCCAGCCCGAGTGAGTGGAAATCAGCGCCGGCGAACCCCGGATCTATGCCCTCGGCCTTGTTGACGGCGAGGAACACCGGCTTGCCGCTGCGCAGCAGCGCGCGCGCGACGAACTGATCCTCACGAACGAGGCCGGTGCGCGCATCGACGACGAAGATGATGCGGTCCGCCTCGGCGATGGCGCGCTCCGCCTGGCGCTGCATCTGTGCGTCGACACCGGAAGCATGCTCGACGAGCCCGCCGGTATCGACGACGACGTAGGCGACGGGACCTAGCGAGCCGAACCCGTACTGACGGTCACGCGTGACGCCTGGAACGTCCGCGACGATCGCGTCTTTCGTTCCCGTCAGGCGGTTGAACAGCGTCGACTTGCCGACATTCGGACGACCGACGATCGCGACGATGGGAAGCATCGGTCAGACACCGGGCGCGGCGCGAGCGCGCGTCAACCGTCGCTCGCGACAGCAGGCAGGCGGAATGCGCTGATGCGGCCGGCATCGTCGACGAAGACCACGGTACCGTCGACCGCCTGTGGCGCAGCGCTGACGCGCCCGCCCGCCTTGCTGCGCGCGCGCATTTCGCCGGTGGCAGCGTCGAGCCAGTGCACGTAGCCTTCGAAATCGGCGACCGCGACGGCGCCATCGATGACCGCCGGTGCCGACAGGCCGCGGCGCAGCAACGCGTCCTGCCGCCAGGACTCGACCCCAGTGCGACGCTGCAGTGCGACGACCTCGCCATCGCTGGTTGAGACATACACGGACTGCGCATCGATTGTCAGGCCGCGATGGCTGGACAACTCGCGCGACCACCACAGCTGGCCGGACTCCAGCGAGAGGCGCGCGGCGCGGCCCTGGAAGCCGACAACGAAGATGTCATCGCCATCGACGCGGACGGCGGCATCGATATCGTTGAGCCGTTCGAGTTCGGTGCGGCCGCGCGGGGGTGCTATCGCCGCCTCCCACAGCACATCGCCGGAACCAAGTGCAAACGCGACGACCTTGCCGTTGTCGAAGCCGCAGACGACGGCATCACCGGCGATCACCGGCGCCGCCGCCCCACGCAGGCTGAGGCGCGGCACCGCCTGTTCGTTGACCCACAATTCGCGTCCATCGGCAGTCGCAAGTGCGCGCACGCGACCATCGATGGTGCGAACGATGACTGTTGACGACGAAACGGCGGGCGCAGAGAGCACCTCGCCGACGATCCGGACGCGCCAACGCTCACTGCCGTTCGCAGCATCCAGCGCGACGACGTCACCGTCGTTCGAGCCGACCACGACCAAGCCACCGCCGGCACCCGCGCCGCCCGCGAGAGGCAGCTTCGTGCGCGTCCGCCAGACGCTGCGGCCCGAGGCCATGTCCACGGCGATCACGTCGCCGTTGTGGCCTGCGGCGTAGACTCGCCCGGCGTCGACTGCTGCACCCAGCCCCAGACGCATCGTCTCCTTCTGGCCGCCCGCGCTCGCATTCCAGGCACGCCGGACATCGAGCGTGGTGGTGATATCGACGAGTTCCGCAGGCGGATCGATGTCCTTTTCCTTGGAGCAGGCCGCGAGCACAGCCACGGTCACGAGCAGCAGCAGTCGATAGCGCATGGGGACTCCTGGTGGCTCAGCCAGCCGGCGACGCGGCGGGGGCTGCAGCAGCCGCATCTACGCCATCGGCCGCCAGATCGTTGATCTTCAGCTCGAGCAACGCCGCGTCGAGCACACCGTCAGTATCGGCCTCGCGCGCGGCGCGGTACTCGCGCAACGCACCTTCGCGGTCGCCTTTGGCGAACAGCGCATCGCCCCGCAGCTCGGTGTAGCGTGAACTGAACGCGCCGGTATCGCGCGCCGCTGCCAGCGTGGCGATCGCCTGGTCGACGTTACCCTGCGCGATCTGCACGCGAGCGAGGCGCAACCGGGCGACGTGGCGCAGTTCAGCATCCTTGCTCGATTCCGCGACCCGCTTGAGCCGCTCTGCAGCCGGCCCGTATTCGCTGGCCTCGACATGCGCGCGCGCGATGATCAGATCCGACTGATCGGCATACGGCGACGACGCGTAGTCACGGCGCAGTTCCTCGGCCAGAGTCGTGCCCCGAGTGCGATCACCGCGACCGAACGCTTCCAGCACCTGCTGGTACTTGCCGCTGGCTTCGACGGCGAGCCGTTCGACCCGCTGCTCCCACCAGCGCCAGCCCGACAGCGCGGCAATGCCGATCCCGACGCCGGCCAGCAGCCACAGACCGTTCTCGCGCAGCCACTGCTTGACGCGCTCCCACTGTTCCTGTTCGTTGTAATAATCGTCCATCGACCGTCTCCGGATATTCCCTGTGTTCACGCGCCGAGCTGGCGCATGACCTCCGCAACCGCTGCCGCCTGCGCGACTTCGAGTTGACCACCGCCTTCGCGCAACGACTTGACCTGCACGACATCGCGCGCAAGCTCGTCGTCGCCCAGCACCAGCGCGACGCGCGCTCCGCTGCGATCGGCGCGGCGGAACTGCGCCTTGAAATTGCCGCCGCCGAGGTTGATCTCGACGCGCCGCCCGGGCAAGGCGTCACGCAGCGCCTCGGCGTGCACCAGCGCGGCGCGCTCGGCCGCACTTCCCTGCGCGATCACGTAGACATCGGCGCCCGGCAGCGCCGCGGCGCTGCCGACCTGCTCGACCAGCGCGACGACGCGCTCGACCCCGAGCGCGAAGCCGATGGCGGGCGTGGCATCGCCGCCGAGCTGGCTGATCAGGCCATCGTAGCGGCCACCCGAGCAGATCGCGTTCTGCGAGCCCAGCGCATCCGTGACCCACTCGAACACGGTGCGCGAATAGTAGTCGAGTCCGCGCACCAGGCGCGGATTGACGGTATACGGCACGCCGATCGCGTCCAGCCGCTCGCGCAGCAGCGCGAAATGTGCGGCGGATTCCGGATCCAGGTGATCGGCCAGCGACGGCGCGCCGGCGATGATGTCCCGCAGGTCCGGATTCTTGGAGTCGAGTATGCGCAGCGGGTTGCCCTCGAGACGACGCCGGCTGTCGGCATCGAGTTTCTGCTCGTGCCCGCGGAAGTAATCCACCAGCAGCGCGCGGTAAGCCCGGCGCGCCTCGGCGGTGCCCAGCGAGTTGATCTCGAGCGCGACGCGGTCGATGCCCAGCCGCTTCCATAGACGCGCGCCGATGGCGATCAGTTCCGCATCGATGTCCGGTCCGGCGAACCCGATCGCCTCGACGCTGACCTGGTGGAACTGCCGATACCGCCCCTTCTGCGGCCGCTCGTGGCGGAACATGGGACCAGCCGTCCAGAGCTTGTGGCGCGCACCGCGCAGCAGGCCGTTGGAGATCATCGAGCGCACGACACCCGCGGTCGCCTCGGGACGCAGCGTCAGGCTGTCGCCACCCTGGTCGACGAACGTGAACATCTCCTTCTCGACGACGTCGGTATGCTCGCCGATGGCGCGCTTGAAGAGATCCGTCTGCTCGACGATGGGCACGCGAATCTCGTCGTAGCCGTAGGCTCGCAGCACGTCGCGCACAGCGCCTTCGACGCACACCCAGGGCGCCATCTGCTCCGGCAGGACGTCGTTCATGCCGCGGATCGGCTGGAGTCGGCTGGACACGGGAACCTCGAAATCAGTCGCGCGCGCTGGCGCTGAGCGTGCCGTCTGCCGCCACTCGCACGTTGGCCGTATTGGCACGCTGCAACGCGCGCGGCACGCTGACGCTTCGACCGTTGACGTCGATCGTGATGCCGCCGACGTTGCCGAGCAGCATGCGCAGCGGGCCCGCGCCCGCCACCGACGCGGCGGCACCGCCGCGCAGCATGCCAAAATAAAGCTGCCGGCGACGCGCGTCATAGACCTCGACCCAGCAGTCGGCCCGCGCACGCAGGCGCAGCGCGACCGTACCGTTGCCAGCCGCAACAGGGGTGACGGTCGGCGCCGGCGCTGCCGCCGCTTGCACCGCGTCGCCGACCACTTCGATCGGCGCTGGCGTTGCCGCGACGACGGCGGCACCTTCATCCACTGGCGCGACTTCAAGCAGCGGCGCCGCTTCGCCCACCGGCGGCGCATCGCCCGCCGGCGGCGCATCGCCCACCGGCGTGCCGGTCGGCTGCGCAACGGGCAGGTTCGCCACGGCCGGCGCATCCAGCCCGCCGAGCGCCGGCAACGGGGCGTCGCGCAAGACCCAGGAAATCAGCACTGCGAACGCCGCGACGACCACCGCGACACCGACCGGCAGCAGGAAGCGACGCGTGTCCGGCGTGCGCCTGGCCTTCGGAATGCGCGTCAGATCAGGCGCCGAGACATGGCCCGCCGCCTCGCGATCCCAGTGTTCGAGGATCTCGCCCACCGGCTCGCCCAGCAATTCGGCGTAGCGTCGGATGTGGCCGCGCGCGAACACCGGCGCCCCGAGCTGCGCGAAGCGACCCGCATCGAGCGCCTCGACGAGCCCGCGATCGCAGTGCATTTTCTCGGCAACCTGCGCGACGCTGAACCCGGCCCGCTCGCGCGCGGCGCGCAGCCGCGCACCGATGTCGCCGAAGCCTGGCACGACATCCGCCCCGGGGGCGGCCGCGTCCGACTCAGTCACGGCGCCGCTCCGGCGCCTGCCGGCGATGCGGGCACAGAGGTGCGCGGCGCCTGCTGGGCGGCACGGGCTTCGGCGGAGTCCGGGAAATCGCGCTGCAGACGCCGCGCCAGGCGTTCTTCGGACAGCCGGTCGCCCAGGGCCCGCGCGGCGCGGGCCGCCACCCACAGCAGCTCGGGTGTTGCGTTGTGGGCAGAAAGATGGCGCTCGACGATGTCGCGGGCGGCGGCAGGCCGACCGCGCTCGAGTTCCAGCTCGCCAAACTGGTACGCGGCCTCGGGATCGCTCGCGCGCAGCTGCAGCGCCTGCGTGAACCGTGCGGCAGCTTCGTCGTAGCGCTTCGCGCCACGCAGGCAGACGCCGGCGTTGATATGCGCCCGCCACGGCGTGCGGTACAGCGCGTTGCGGGTCGCTTCGCTGAACTTCACCAGCGCCGCGTCGACATTGCCGCTGCGGCACAGGAACACGGCGTAGTTGTTGGTCAGGTCAGGGTTGCGCGGCGAGAGCCGCAGCGCCGAACGGTAGAAGCGGTCCGCGTCCTGCAGGTTGCCGAGCTTCTCGTTCAACAACGCCATCGCGCCATGCGTGGTGGCGTTGCGCGGGTTCTGCTGCAGCGCGCGCTCGAGCTTCTCCTTCGCCAGCGGCAGGTTGCCCTGCTGCAGGTAGGCCACGCCGAGCTGCAGGTTGTACGCCGCGGCCGTCTCGGCGCGGGTGGGCTCCGCGCGCGTCGGGTTCATGCTCGAGCCGCCGCTGGCACAACCGGCGAGCAGCAGCACAACGACCAGCACACTGGCGGAGATGACGGGTCGCACGGCGCACAAAGCCTTCATTGCACGGCGACTCCGAACAGTTTGTCGCCGAGGCGAACGCGGGTGCGGTCCTGCACGCGACCGGCAAGCTGGCCGCAGGCCGCATCGATGTCGTCACCGCGCGTGCGGCGAATGGTGGCCAGCAAGCCGCGACGAATCAACTCATCGCGAAAGCGCGTGATCACGGGCATCGGCGAGCGACGGAACTGCGTGCCCGGGAACGGATTGAACGGGATCAGGTTCAGCTTCGCCGGACGACCGCGCAGCAGCGTCGCGAGCTCGCGCGCGTGCTCGAGCTGGTCGTTGACGCCGTCGAGCATGACGTATTCGAAAGTGACGCTGCGACCGTTCTGCTCGTCGAGATAGTGCCAGCAGGCCTCGAGCAGTTCGGCGATCGGATGCTTGCGATTGATCGGCACGATCTGGCTGCGCAACTCGTCGTTCGGCGCGTGCAGCGACACCGCGAGCGCGCAGTTCACTTCCTCGGCGAGCTTGTAGATCTGCGGCACGAGGCCCGAAGTCGACAGCGTCACGCGGCGGCGCGAAATGTCGAAGCCGAGGTCATCGAGCAGGATGCGGATCGCCGGCACGACGTTGCGGAAGTTCGCGAGCGGCTCGCCCATCCCCATGAACACGATGTTGGTGATGATGCGGTTCTCGCCGACCCGCCAGCCGAGCTCGCGGTTCGCAAGCCAGACCTGGCCGATGATCTCGGCGGTAGTGAGGTTGCGATTGAAGCCCTGCTGCGCGGTCGAGCAGAACGCGCAGTCGAGCGCGCAGCCGACCTGGGAACTGATGCACAGCGTGCCGCGGTCGGTTTCCGGGATGAACACCATCTCGAACGCCTGGCTCGCATCGGCGCGCAGCAGCCACTTGCGAGTGCCGTCCGTAGAGGTGTGTGCGTGCACGATCTCGGGCACGCGCACCTCGGCGAGTTCGACCAGTTGCGCGCGAAACTCGCGCGCAAGGTCGGTCATCGCGGCGAAGTCACCCTCGCCGCGCTTGTACAGCCAGCTCATCAGCTGGCGGGCACGGAATGGCTTGCTGCCCACCGAGGCCGTCCAGGCCTCGAGTTCGGCACGCTCCATTCCGAGCAGATTCACGCGCGCGGACACAGCTCCGTCTCGCGGAAGAAGTAGGCGATCTCCTTCGCGGCGGTATCGGTGGCATCGCTGCCGTGCACGGTGTTCGCTTCGATGCTCTCGGCGAGGTCGGCGCGGATCGTGCCCGGCGCGGCCTTCTTCGGATCGGTGGCGCCCATGATCTCGCGGTTCTTGAGCACCGCGTTGTCGCCCTCGAGCACCTGCACGATGACTGGACCTGAAGTCATGTAGGCGACCAGATCCTTGAAGAACGGCCGCTCGCGATGCACGGCATAGAAGCCTTCGGCTTCGCGCTGCGACAGGTGCATCATGCGGGCGGCGACGACGCGCAGACCGGCGGCTTCGAAACGGCGATAGACTTCGCCAATGAGATTGCGACGGACACCGTCGGGCTTGACGATCGAAAGGGTGCGCTCCAGCGCCATGGGACTTCCTCTGTAAGGGGCTCGGCCGAATTTCGTATTGTACCCGGCCCGAGCTGGGGCCGGCAATCGACCGGGTTGCGGAAGTCCGCGAAACTAAAGGTCTTTTTAGACCGTGAAGCTCTCGCCGCAGCCGCACTCGCCCTTGACGTTGGGATTGCGGAACTTGAACGCTTCGTTGAGCCCCTGCTTGACGAAATCCACTTCCGTGCCGTCGATCAGCGGCAGGCTGTCCCGATCGACGTAAACCTTGACGCCGTGGTTCTCGAAGACGATGTCGTTCGACGCGGAATCGTCGGCGAAGTTGACGACGTAGGCGAACCCGGAGCAGCCGGTCTTGCGGATCCCGAGCCGCAGCCCCAGGCCACGACCGCGCTCGGCGATGTGGTTGCGGACCCGATCAGCGGCGGAGGGTGTCAGCGAAATGGCCATGGCGGATTCCGGCAGTGACGATGCGACCTATTGTACGAAGCGCCCCCGCTTTAGCCAGTGGCGCGAGCGTGACCAGGCGCAGAATTCTCAGGGCTCGGGCGTCCCGGCCCCCGCCGCCCGCAGCGCGTCCTCGATGATCAGCAAGCGCCCGAGCTTCTCGGTCGGAACGGCCAGTGCCGACTGCCAGCCCCGCGGCCCGCCGCCCGGCGGGCTGTCGAGGCGACCACCAGGCCAGCGCTGCGCGAGCCAGGCCAGCGTGGCGATCGTGTGCGGGCAGCCCCAGACGCGATAACGCAGCGCCTGCACCAAGCCATCGCCGGCGGGTTGCAGCCAGACCTCGACGCAGGCTTCCGCAGCGAGGGAACCGGCCCGGCCATGGCGCCACCCCGTCGCACCCGCGGGCGGAGCCCCGGCCCCCGGGGCGGCCTGGAACAGCTGCCAGACGTCGGCCGACAGCGCTGGCGCCGCAACCGGCGACCTCACCGCAACTCCGGTGGCGCCAAGGCGCGCAGGCGCCGTACCGCCGCCTCGATGCCGTCAGCCGCAGCGTCGACTTCGGCGACGGTGGTGAAGCGCCCCACCGACAGGCGCAGCGAACTCTCGGCCAGCTGCGGGCTGCGCCCCAGCGCCCGCAGCACATAGGAAGGCTCGCGGTTCGCGGAACTGCAGGCAGACCCGGTCGAACAGGCGACGACGGGCTCGATGGCGGTCACCAGGCTTTCACCCTCCACCCCCTCGATGCTGATGTTCAGCAGTCCCGGCAGACCGCCCTGCGCCGCACCATTGCGGCACACCCCGCCCAGGGCCTGCAGCCGCTGCCACAGCCGATCGCGCAGCGCGCCGAGCCGCTGTGCCTCGGCGCGCCACTCGACCCGGGCCAGCGCCGCGGCGGCCCCGAAGCCCGCGATCTGGTGAGTCGCCAGCGTGCCAGGCCGCAGTCCCTGCTCCTGGCCGCCGCCGTACAGCACTGGCAGCAGCCGCGCGTGCGCCCGCGGACCGACGTAGAGCGCGCCGACACCCTTCGGGCCGTACAGCTTGTGCGCCGTGCAGGACAGCAGGTCGACCGGCAGGGTCGCCAGATCGAGATCCAGCTTGCCGACGGCCTGCGCGGCATCGGTGTGCAGCAGCGCACCGTGCTCGCGACAGAGCGCGCCGATCGCAGCCAGATCCTGGATCACGCCGATCTCGTTGTGGGCCAGGATCACCGACACGAGGCGCGTCTCGGGACGCAGCGCGCGGCGCACGGCGTCGGGGTCGATACGCCCGTCGCTGCCCGGCGCCAGCCAGGTCACGGCGCAGCCCTCGCGCTCGAGGCGACGCGCGGGGTCGCGCACGGCACGATGCTCGATGCGTGTCGTGACGAGGTGGCGGGATGCGGTCGGCTCGGCACGCAGCACGCCGAACAGCGCGAGATTGTTCGACTCGGTCGCGCCGGACGTGAACAGCAACTGCTGCGGCTGGGCCCCGAGCAATGCAGCCACTTCGCCGCGGGCTGCCTCGACCCGCGCGCGCGCCTCACGGCCGTAGGCGTGGGTTGACGACGATGGATTGCCGAACACGCCGTCGGTCGTCAGGCACTCGGCCATCACGGCCGCAACGCGCGGGTCGACTGGCGTCGTCGCGGCATGGTCAAGGTACACCGGCGTCATCGCGGCACTAAGGTTGTGGTGGCAACGGCGACTGCGGCTCGCCGGCGCGCCGCCGCCGCGCCTGCACGGCAGTCAGGATGCCGCGGACGATGTTGGCCTCGTTGTGGTCGAGTTCGGCGCGCTGCAGGAAGCGGCGGATCCGCAGCATCAGCTGGCCGCTGTGCGCGCGGCGATCGCGGAACTCGATCTCCTCGAGCACCCGTTCGAGGTGTTCGTAGAGCCGCTCCATTTCCGCCGGCGTCGCGAGCGGCACCGGCGGATCCGGCGAAGCCCATGCCGCGCCGCGCGCGCGGTACACCTCGTAGGCGACGAGCTGCACCGCCATCGACAGGTTCAGCGATGCGTACACCGGGCTGGCCGGGATGCGCACCAGCACATGCGCCTGCTCGAGTTCCTCGTTGGTCAGGCCGGTGCGTTCCGCGCCGAACAGCAGCGCCACGGGACCGCGCTGCGTCTCCCCGAAGGCGCGCACGGCCGCATCGCGCACGTCGAGCACGCGGAAGTTCTGGTCGCGATCCCGCGACGTCGTCGCGGCGACGAAACCGCAATCGGCAACGGCCTCGCGCACGCTGCCGACGACCCGCGCCTGCTGCAGCACGTCGTCGGCCCCCGACGCGCGCGCAGTGGCCTCCGGATGCGGGAACTCGAGCGGGTTGACGAGCACGAGCTGGGTCAGCCCCATGTTCTTCATCGCGCGCGCCACCGCGCCGATGTTGCCGGGATGCGTGGTGCCGACCAGGACCACGCGAATCTGGTCGGTGCTGGCAGGAGCGGCGGTAGGTTCTGGCACAAGGACTCTCGAAGGCGCAGGGCCACAAGGGCGGGCGTGATATTCTAGACGCTGTTTCGCCTGCTCCCGCCCCGCTCCATGCAGCCACTCATGAACATTGCCGTCCGCGCCGCACGCCGCGCCGGCGAAGTCATCATCCGCAGCCTCAATCGGCTCGAGTCGCTCGAAGTCACCAGCAAGGGGCGCAACGATTATGTCTCCGAGGTAGACCAGGCCGCGGAACGCGAGATCATCGCGCTGATCCGCAAGTCCTATCCGGACCACGCCTTCCTCGCCGAAGAGAGTGGTGCCAGTGGCGACGGACCGGTGGTCTGGATCATCGACCCGCTCGACGGCACCACGAACTTCCTGCACGGCTTCCCGACCTTCAGTGTCTCCATCGCCTGCCGCGTGCGCGGCAAGCTCGAAGAGGCCGTCGTGTTCGATCCGATGCGCCAGGAGATCTTCACGGCATCGCGGGGCCGCGGCGCCCACCTCGAGAACCGGCGCATCCGCGTCTCGAAGCAGCGCACGCTGGAAGGCGCGCTGATCGGCACCGGTTTTCCGTATCGCGCCAACACGCGCTACATCGACGATTACCTCGCGATGCTGAAAGTCGTCATGCAGACCTCGGCAGGCGTGCGCCGCCCGGGTTCAGCGGCCCTGGACCTCGCTTACGTCGCCGCCGGTCGCGTCGACGGCTTCTGGGAGATCGGTCTCGGCGAGTGGGATACCGCCGCGGGCACGCTGCTGATCGAGGAAGCCGGTGGACGCATCGGCACGCTGACGGGCGGCGAGTACCGGCAGGGCGGCAACCTGGTCGCCGGCAATCCCAAGGTCTACACCGAACTGGTCGCGGCGCTCGCGCCGCACATCCCCGAGTCGCTGCGCGAGGCCTGAGCTTCCGTCACGCGGCACAGGGCTGGCGGCCACCGCCGTCGCTCAGGCCTGCGCCTTCTCATCGACCACCACCGCTGTGACCAGGTCCGCGCCCACGTTCACCATCGTGCGGGTCATGTCGAGGATGCGGTCGACGCCGAGGATGATGCCGATGCCCTCCGGTGGAATGCCGAAGGTGATCAGCAGTCCGGCGATGATGGGCAGCGATCCGCCCGGGATCCCGGCGACGGCGACGGCGCCCAGCACCGCGAGCAGCAGCAAGGTCAGCTGCGCCATCACGTCGAGCTGGATGCCGAAGACCTGCGCGACGAACAGCACGACGCAGCCCTCGTAGAGCGCTGTGCCGGCCATGTTCGTCGTCGCGCCGAGCGGCAGCACGAAGCCTGCCGTCGAGGGGCGAATACCCAACGTGTCACGCGCGACGGCGAGCGCGGTGGGCAGCGTCGCGCTGCTCGAACTGGTCGAAAAAGCGGTGATCAGCACGGGCCGGATTGCGCGCCAGAAGTCGGTCGGGCGCATGCGCGACATCAGGCGCAGCCACAGCGTCATGGTGCCGAAAAGATGCACCAGCATCACGACCAGGCAGGCCAGCACGAAGGCGCCCAGCGCGATCAGCACGCCCCAGCCCACCTTGACGACGACGCTGAAGATCATGGCCGGTACCGCATAGGGCGCCAGCCGCAGCGCGAAGCCCACGATGCCGGTCATCAGCGCGGCAACGAGTTCCAGGCCGCTCTGCATCTGCTCGCGGCGCATCGACGGCAGCCGCGTCGCGGCCGCGCCAACCAGGATCGCGAACAGGATCAGCGGCAGCACCTCGCCCAGCATGTTGCGATCGTTGCCGATGAACGCCGCGAACAGGTTGCGCGGCATGAACATGTCCACCAGCGTCTGCGCGGACATGTCGGGCTGCTGCGCCTGGCGTTCGATGTGGCGCTCCGCAGCGCCGCCATACTCCGCCACCAGCCGCTCGCGCGTGTCGGCGTCGATGCTCGCGCCCGGTTGCACGACGTTCATCATCACGAGCCCGAGCGCCACGGCGATCGCCATGTTCGCGACGAACAGCGTGAAGGTGCGACCCGCCAGCGGCCCGAGTCGCGACAGCTCCCCCAGCTGGGCGACGCCGAGCGCGAGCGAGGCGAAGATCAGCGGGATGACGACGAAGAACAGCAGCCGCAGGAACACCTGGCCGAGCGGATCGAACACCGCTGTGGCGAGCGCCTGAGCGCCCGCGAGCAGCCCCGGCCAGACGCTGCCGAGCAGCAGCACCGCTGCGCCGGCCACCGCGCCGATCGCCAGGCCCGCGAGGATGCGGTTAGCAAGCCGCGGATCGGACTCCGTCATCGAAGTAACGCCACGGCTGGCATCAGGTTTTGCGATTGGCCAGCGGGCTGTGCCGGTAGCCGTAAGCCAGGTAGATCACGAGTCCCGCAATCGTCCAGTAGAGAAAAGTCAGCTGGGTCGAAGGGGGCAGCGAGAAGAACAGGAAGGCCGTGCCTGCGAACGCGAGCGGCCCGACTAGCCAGATCGCCGGCGTGCGGAACGTGCGGCGGCGATCGGGGTCGCGCACGCGCAGCACCATCACCGCGATCGACACCGTCAGGAACGCGAACAGCGTACCGCTGTTGGAAATGTCGGCGAGCACGCCGACCGGGAAGAAGGCAGCGAACACAGTGACCGCCAGACCCGTGATGACGGTCACCACGTACGGGGTGCCGTACTTCGGATGCACCTTCGACAGCGATTCGTTGAACGGCAGCAGCTTGTCGCGCGCCATCACGAAGAAGATGCGCGTCTGGCCGAACAGCATCATCAGGATCACGGACGGCAGCGCGAGGAAGGCCGCGAGACCGATGAGCTGCGAAACCTTCTTCCAGCCGAGTTCGTCGAGCACGAAGGCCAGCGGCTCGCCGCTGCAGGCGAGTTCGCGCTCGTTCTGCGGCTGCGCGCAGACTTCCGCCAGCGCCGGACTGCCCGGCGACACTGCCTGGCCCGCGGCATCGACGACGGGCTGCGCCCCGACCGACCCCACGACGCCCGCAGAGACCAGCAGATAGAACACTGTGCAGATCGCGAGGCTGCCGATCAGGCCTATCGGCACGTTGCGCTGCGGATTCTTGGTCTCTTCCGCCGCGGTCGACACCGCGTCGAAGCCGACGTACGCGAAGAAGATCGACGCCGCCGCGCCGGCGATGCCCATGCCCGTGGCATCCCAGAAGCCGTTTGGCGCGAACGGTTCGAAGTTCTCACCCTGGATCACCGGCAGCGCGAGCATGACGAAAATCGTCAGCGCCGCGACCTTGATGAGCACCAGCACGGCGTTGACGGCCGCACTCTCCCGCGTGCCGACGACCAGCAGCGCCGTGACCAGCAGCGCGATCACGGCAGCGGGCACGTTCATGATGCCGCCGGCGAACGGGCCGCGCGACAGCGCGTCGGGAATATCGACATCGAAACTGCGTTCGACCAGGCCGACGAAGTAATTGGACCAGCCGACCGATACGGCGCTGGCCGCGACCGCATACTCGAGCACCAGCGCCCAGCCGACCGTCCAGGCGATGGCTTCGCCGAGCACCGCATACGAGTAGGTATAGGCGGACCCGGAAACAGGCACCATCGAGGCCAGTTCCGCGTAGCACAGCGCGGCGACCGCGCAGACGAAACCCGCGATGATGAACGACACCATCATGCCCGGGCCGGCCTTCTGCGCCGCCTCGGCGGTCAGCACGAAAATGCCGGTGCCGATGATGGCACCGACGCCCATCATCATCAGCTGGAAGCCACCGAGCGAGCGTTTGAGGCTCTTCTTCTCGGCGTTCGCCAGGATCTCGTCGAGCGATTTGATGCGCCAGTCCATACGGTCCCCCTGAACAGAAGCGCCGATTCTAGGGGTGCGCCTGTACCGGCCGCCAGCGGTTTCGGGCCGGCGCGGCGCGCGACCCGCGCCGAGCGCACAAGTACAGCGCGCTCGATGAAACCGCCGCCCCAGGCTGGGGCAATCAGCCGCGTTCGTCTTCGAGCGGCGTGTCGCGACGCCGATCCAGCATGCGCCGCAGCCTGATGTTCAACATCTCGACGCCGATCGAGAAGGCCATCGCGAAGTACAGGTAGCCCTTCGGGATCTCGAAATGCAGGCTCTCTGCCACCAGTGCCATGCCGACCAGGATCAGGAACGCCAGCGCCAGCACCTTGATGGTCGGATGGCGCTCGATGAACTCCGAGATGGACCCGGACACCGCCATCATCACGATGATCGCGAGCACGATGGCCGCCACCATGATCGGCAGCTGATCCGGCGTTGCGAGGCCGACCGCGGTGAACACCGAATCCAGCGAGAACACGATGTCGATGATCGCGATCTGCACCACGATGGCCGTGAAGTTCGCGAATACCCGCGTCTCGCGCTTCTCCTCGATGCCCTCGACGGTGTGATGGATCTCGAGCGTGCTCTTGGCCAGCAGGAACAACCCACCCAGTCCAAGGATGAGGTCGCGCCCGGATACGCCGAAGTCACCGACATGGAACCAGGGCTGGACGAGCCTGGTGAGCCAGACGATCGAGAACAGCAGCGCGATCCGCGTGACCATCGCCAGCGCGAGCCCCGTGATGCGCGCGGCCTCGCGCCGCTCGGGCGGCAGACGCGCGACCAGAATCGACAGGAAAATGAGGTTGTCGATGCCGAGGACGATCTCGAGCGCGGACAGCGTGACAAACGTGACCCAGGAGGACGGGTTTGTCAGCAGTTCGATCACGGCA
>JBIITU010000245.1:0-5352 GCA_044340335.1 Steroidobacteraceae bacterium | reverse complement strand
GATCTCGGGCCAGAACTGCTGCAACACACCGTCGGCGTTGCGCGCCGGTCCGCGCTCGAGCCGGAACCGCCGGTTGAAATCGCCGAGCACCGCAAAGCGCCGTCCGGCGCTGGCCTGCGCGTCGATCCACTGCTCGAGCGGCTCGACCTGGCGGGCGAGCACGGCACAGGCCGGGCGATCCGTGGCATCGAGCGATGCCGAGGCACAGCCTGACTTCAGGTGCACGTTCATCAACGTGATCGCATCGCGCGTGTCGGGGAACAACGTGACGACGACGCCGCGGCGCGAACTGTCACCGAGCGAAAGCGGCAGATACTCGCTTTCACAACGGAACGGCAGCCCGGCACGGATCGCAAAGCCGTTCTTCTGCACGTGCGACCGCGTCGAGAAGCAGAACTCATGGCCCGGGAACACGAGCGCCGCAGCGGCTGGCCCATCGACTTCCTGCAGTGCGATCACATCGGCATCGAGCTGCGCGGCATAGCTGCGCAGCGCCGCGAAATCCTCGGCACTGCGTTCGAGCCGCGCCGCCACGCCACAGGGCAGGCCCCGCTCCGCGCCGGGCAGGCGACTGCCCTCGGTCGTGCAGACCGGCGCGAGCGCGCGATAGGTCGCCGGCTCGACCATGAACTCGATGTTCCAGGTCGCGAGGCGCAGCCGCGCATCGACCGGTGACCAGCGTCGCGCATTCGGCAACGCCAGTGGCGGCGGCTCGGTTTCAAGCAGCTCGTATTTGCGCGCGACCACCGCGCGCGAGCATTGCTGGGGCGTCATGCCGGCAACGCAGGCGCCCTCGCCCAGCGCGCGCTCCCAGGAGCCGTACATCGCGTTCGGCAGCAGGAACCAACGCAGCCCGAACAAAGCATCGAGCGCTCCGCCGCGACCGAGGTAGATGCTGCGATCGACGAAGTCCTGCAGGTCGTCGCCGACCAGCGCGACGATCCGGTAGCGCTCGGCGATCCAGGCACGGCGCGGCGACTTGCTGCGCCCATCCCACTCGGGCCGCTCGCGGCGCAGCAGCAGCGTCTCGGGCTCATCCGCGCCGGGCAGCCCCAGCGCCGCGAGGTTGCGCAACGTCGCGGACTTCGCCGGGCACGGGTCGCCGACATCCGGCCTCTGCCGCGGGCATTCGCGGTTGGTCACATAGAAGATGCGGATGCCGCGCGACTCGGCCGCGCGCAGGAACTCGCGCGCGCCCGGCAGCGCAGGAGCCGCAGCCTGCTCGACCCATGCGGCCCAGGACGCATCATCGTAGTCGCGCCGTTCGCGCAGCAGCTGCGCCTGGTAGAACGAGTTGTCGAGCACCGTCTCATCGAGATCGAGCACGATGGCCGGCGGCAGCGCCGCGAGCCGCTGCGCGGGAACGTCCACCTGCTCGAGCGCCGCAGAGCCCGGCGCAAGCGCGAGCTCCAGGCGTTCGGTGGCGAGCCGATAGGTCTGCGCGACCATGGCTCGATACTCCGGCGACTGCTGCATCCACAGCGTCGCGTGCAGCTGCTCGCGCGCGACGTCGTCGGCGCGCGCCGCCGTCGCCGTTGCTGCACCCACCAGCACAGCCAGCGTTGCCGCCAGCACCCCCAGCCCATTCGATCCCGTGCTCATGGCGGTGGATCATCGCATAGGGCGGCGGCAGCGCGTGATATCGTCCGCGCCATGCTCAGAGACGCGATCCGCACCATCCCGGACTATCCGAAGCCCGGCATCCAGTTCCGCGACATCACGACACTGCTCGGCAACGCGCAGGCGTTCCGCAGCGCCGTCGATCAGCTCGTCGCGCCGTGGCAGGGCCAGCGCATCGACAAGGTTGCCGGCATCGAAGCGCGCGGCTTCATCCTCGGGGGTGCCATCGCGCACCAGCTGCAGGCGGGGTTCGTGCCGGTGCGCAAGCGCGGCAAGCTGCCGCACGAGACCGTGCGGATCGCCTACTCGCTCGAGTACGGCGTCGATGAAATGGAAGTGCACCGCGACGCGGTCGCACCGGGCGAGCGCGTCATCGTCGTCGATGACCTGATCGCCACCGGCGGCACGGCCACCGCGGCGATCGGGCTGCTGCGCAGCATCGAAGCCGAGGTCATCGCCGCCTGCTTCGTCATCGACCTGCCCGAGCTCGGCGGCGCGGCGCGGATCGAGGCGCTGGGCGTGCCAGTCAACCGGCTCGTCAGTTTCGACGGTCACTGAGCCGCGCGGCCGGGCACCCGGCGGCGCCCGGCCCGACACCCGGCGCCCGGCGCCCGGCGCCCCTCAGTGGATCTTCGCCGCCTCGTGCAGGCTCTGGATCATCGACGTGCGCAGCAGGAACGCCCGCGCCAGTTCCGGATCCGCCGCCGTGCGCATGTACTCGTCCTGCCGCTTGCGCTGCACGTCCGGATCCTTCGATTCCATCAGCTTCTTGTTGTTCTTGGTGTGCTCCTGGACGAAGCGCACGCAGATCTCGCGGCGCTGCTTGTCGTACAGATCGAGCAACGGTCCGGCGTCCGCGCCGCCATGCACGGCAATCAGTCGTTCCGCCAGGTTCCACGCATCGTGGATGCCACCGTTCATGCCCATGCCGCCGAGCGGGTTGTTCAAGTGGGCTGAATCACCAGCGAGCAGCAGGCGGCCGCGCCGGTAAGTCTTGGCGACGCGCTGGTGCACGCGATACACGGTGCGGTGGATGATCTCGTAGTCGCGATCGTGCGGCGCCATGTGGTGCAGCCGGTCCTGTATCCATTGATCCGACAACCACAACGCATCGTTCTCGATCGCCGGATCGGTCGGGATCAACACGCGCCACAGCGAGGGCGTGCGCAGCAGCACCAGCCACTCTTCGGGGTCGGAGACATAGTTCACGAGCGCGAGCCGGTGGAACTTCTCCTCGAGCGGGAACGGCGTGGATGCGACCACGAAACGCTCCGGGTACGTGAAACCGTCGAACGTGATCGCCGCGGCCTTGCGCAGCGCGCTGTCCGCGCCATCGCAGGCGATCGCATACGAGCCCTCGAGCAGGCGCTCGACATTGTCGTGCGCGACCAGCACTTCGACGCCGTCCGTCGTCTGGTGCAGGCCCTTGACCTGGGTGGCCTTCAGGCATTGGGCATGCGGGTATTTCGACGTCAGTTCCGCCCACACCATCAGCGTGTACTTCCACTGCTCGACCTGCAGTCGATAGGGGTGCCGCGTGTCACCGCGCAGCAGGTCGAGGTCGAACTCGGCGATGTCGCCGGTGCGACGATCGCGGTACTGGTAATAGCGGCAGACCAAGCCCTGCTGCTTGAGTGGCTCGGCGAGACCCAGCTCGTCGATCATGTCGAGCGACGGCGGGTGGAAGGTCGAGGCGCGCAGCGTCTGCGGCAGTTCGTCCTGGGCTTCGATCAGCACGACAGGCACTCCGGCCTGCGCCAGTCGCAGCGCGGCGGTGCAACCCACGGGGCCGGCACCGGCGATGATCACGGGCTTCTGGATCGACATCTTCGTCTCCGCGTCGGGGGAGATCGATTCTAGCCGCTTCACGGCGCGTTACAGATAACCGAGTGTTCTGGCCTCATGGCGGAGCCGGTCGCGGTGCTGGGGATGCGCGATGGCGATCAACGCGGCGGCGCGCTCGCGCAGCGTTTTCGACCGCAATTCGGCCACACCCCATTCGGTGACGATCTTGTCCACGGTGTTCTTGCCGGTGGTCACGACCGTGCCCGGCTGGAACGCGGGGACGATCTTCGAAACGCCGTCGTCCGTGACCGACCTGCAGACGATGAAGCCCTGCCCGCCTTCCGAGTGCATCGCGCCACGGGCGAAATCCGCCTGGCCGCCGGATGACGACCAGTAGCGGCCGCAGATGGTCTCCGAGGCGCACTGCCCGAGGAGGTCCACCTCGACCGTCGCGTTGATCGAGACGAAGTTCGGCTCGCTGCCGATGCGGCGCGGGTCGTTGACGTAGGTGACCGGCCACAGCTCGACCGCGGTGTTGTCGGCAATGAAGTCGTACAGGCGGCGCGTACCCAGCGCAAACGTGCCGACCGTCTTGGTGCGGTTCTGGCGCTTGTGCGCGCCGGTCGCCACACCTGCTTCGATCAGGTCGATGACGCCGTCGGACAACAGCTCGGTGTGGATGCCCAACCCCCGGTGGCCGCCCAGTGCCGCCAGGATCGCGTTCGGGATCGCACCGATGCCCGTCTGGATGGTCGCTCCGTCGGGGATCCGTTGGGCGACCAGCTGCGCGATGGCCTGATCCGCCGCGCCGGGCTGCGCGGGCTGAACCTCGACCAGCGGCGTGTCGCGCTGGGTCCAGCCCACGACCTGTGACAGATGCAACTGGTTGCGCCCGAACGTGCGCGGCATCTGCGGGTTGGCCTCGACGAAAAAGCGTGCCCGGCCGATGAAGCTCGCCGTGTAGTCGGCCCCGGTACCCAGCGAAAAATAGCCATGTCGATCCGGCGGCGACACCGACGCGATCACCAGCGGATTGCGGCAGCGCTGCCGCAGCAGCGGATAGACCTCGCTGAAGTGGTTGGGAACCAGGTCGATCTCGCCCGCCGCAAACCGCGGCCGCGTGACATGCGACAGGAAATACGACACGTGCCGCAGCCGTTCGCCGAAGGCGCCGTGCAGATAGGGTCGGTCGCGCAATACGTGCATCTGGTGCACGCGGACATTCGACAGCCGGTCGGCCGCAGCTTCGATCGCATCCAGCAGCGCGACCGGTTCGCCGTTGGCGATCGGCAAGATGAGATCGCTGTCGGGCGCGATGTGCTCGAGGACAGCATCCGGATGCGTCGCGGCAGGCAGCGTTGGCATGGCGGAAGTCTCGCATCGCGGCGTGACAAAAGGAAAAGCCCGAAAAAGAAAAACCCCGTGAGTCTTGCGACTCACGGGGTTTCCGTTTGGGACCCTGGCAGTGACCTACTCTAGCGTTGCAACAGGCAAAACTACCATCGGCGCAGAGCGTTTTCACTTCCGAGTTCGAAAAGGGATCGGGTGGTTCCCACTCGCTATAGCCGCCAGGGAAAACTGTTACAGCCCTCGCTGCCGCATGCTTGCGCACACTGCTTCGCGGGCCGCCAATCCAGAAGTTTTTTGAATGACGCAGACATCCTTCGCGAGCCGAATGCCCGGAAGTGTCGCGTTTGCATGTGATTCAGACAAACCAACAAACCCCTTGGGGTTATATGGTCAAGTCGCACGGGCAATTAGTACCGGTTAGCTGAAGCAGTTACCTGCTGTACACACCCGGCCTATCAACCACGTAGTCTTCGTGGGCCCTTTAGGAGAGTCAAGCTCTCAGGGAGATCTAGTCTTGGGGGGGGCTTCCCGCTTAGATGCTTTCAGCGGTTATCCCGTCCGCACATAGCTACCCGGCAGTGCCACTGGCGTGACAAC
>JBIITU010000243.1:0-5357 GCA_044340335.1 Steroidobacteraceae bacterium | reverse complement strand
TCGACGTCGCCCTTGGCGAAGGACGCGTCTGCGGTTCGACGCCGCGCGGCCGCCAGATGCTGGCCTGGATGCTGGAGCACAGCGACTTCTGCCGCGCGCTGCGCCAGCGACGCAGCTATCTCGCTGCGCGGGTCGAAGCCCTCGGCAGCCTGCGCGACGCCGGACCGGTGGTTGCGCTGTTTCCAGGCTATGCGCGCGAGTTGCTGGCCAGCGTCCAGTATCGCGCGCGGCGGGTCACTGCCCATCTGGTCGGTCACGATGCCCGCGTCGCGGGCTTCGCGCGCATTCTGCATCGCGGCCTGCGGGCCGAGTTCCACCAGGCCACGCTGGCGGCCGCCCTTGGCGAGACGCTGCGCTTCTATGGCTGCTCGCTGGTCTACGCTCCTGACCTCGCCGATCATCTCGATGAGGACACGTTGATGCCGCTGCTCGAAACCGCGCTGACCTGGCTCGCGCCAGGCGGTGAATTGATCCTGCCCGCGTTCACCGAATCCCGCGAAGCGGGCTTCCTGGAGGTCGCTGCCGACTGGCGCCCGAACGACTGGACGCCCTCTGAACTGCTGCGCCTTGCGCATGGTCTGGGCGATGTCGTCACGTGGCTGCGGCAGGATCAGGAGTCGGGACTGTGCTTCCTCCATCTGCAGCGCTGCTGAGTCCGATGGAATCGCTGGGGCTGTCGCTCGAGATCGTGCTCGACAGCCTGGCGGATGGCACGGTGGTCGTCGACCGCACCGCGCGCGTGTTGCACGCGAATCGGCCCGCACGCGAGTTGCTCGCAGCCGTGCGGCCGGGCTTCGCCGGCTGTGGTTTGCTGCGGTTTGCGCATCCGCGCACGCAGGCCGCCTTCGAGCGAGCGCTGGTCGATCCCGGTGAGTTCCTCGTCTACGGGCCTGATGGAGATGTCGTCGCGCGCGCGTCGCTGCGACCGTTGACGCGAAATCCGCTGCGCATCGAAACGCAGGCCTTGCTGTTGTGCCTGCGCAGCCAGCCGCGCCGCGCACGGGTCTGCGCGCTGTCGTTGCAGGCACTGTACGGATTGACGCCGGCCGAAGCCCGCGTGGCGGCCGGCGTGATCGGGTCAGGCTCCATCCGCGAGCTGGCCTCCGGACTCGATCTGTCGGAGAACACGGTCAAGAGCCACCTGAAGCGCGTGTTTCGCAAATGCGAAGTGCAATCGGTTGCCGAACTGGCGGCGCTGGTGGCGACCGGTCCACGCCGGCTCTGAGTCGCTCGCCCGCGCCTCACTGCGCGGCGCCCGGGGGCGGCAAGGTCTTGCCGCCCTCTCAAGACGGGCGCGTGGCGACCGATAGCAGGGGTGTAGCCCTGATCCGGGGCGTTGCGGTGTGAACTGTGAGCCGACTTCCCGACTTCACGATGGCCTTCCAGCCCATCGTCGATATCGAGCACGAAAGCGTATTCGCTTACGAGGCGCTCGTACGCCCGCTCGATGGGCGCGGCGGTGCGGCTGCGGTGCTCGAGCAGATCACGCCGGAGAATCGCTATGCGTTCGACCAGGCCTGCCGCGCACGCGCGATCCAGTTGGCGGCGCGGCTCGACATGCAGGCCCTGCTCAGCGTCAACTTCCTGCCGAATGCCGTCTACTCTGGTGATACCAGCCTCGAGCGCACGTTCGAAGCCGCCGCCATCTGCGGCTTTCCCGCGCATCACCTGATCCTCGAGGTCTCGGAGACCGAGCCGGCGGAGGATCGTCACCGGCTGCGCGACATTCTCGATGGCTACAAGAGCTGCGGCATGATGACTGCGCTCGATGATTTCGGCGCGGGACATTCCGGGCTGAACATGCTGGCCGGGTTCCAGCCTGACATCGTCAAGCTCGACATGGCGTTGACCCGCAACGTGCATGAGGATCGGGTGCGGCGCTCGATCGTCAATGCCGTGATCGGCATGTGCCGCGAGCTGGGCATTTCCGTGATCGCCGAGGGCATCGAGACGCTCGACGAGGCGCTGGCGCTGCGCGCGCTCGGCATCCGACTGTTCCAGGGCTACCTGTTCGCGCGCCCGGCAGTGGAGTGCCTGCCCGGCATCGCGCCCGGCGTCGTCGAAGTGCTGCGCGACGGACTGGACCTGTACCTGCTGGGCGAGGAGCGCCGGGCAGCGGCCGGCTGACCGAGGCGGCGCGCTAGCCCAGCGCGACGACCTGACGCACGGTCGCGCCCGTCGCGAGCCGATCAAAACCCGCGTTGATGTCGTCGAGCGCCAGCGTCTCGGACAGCAGCCGGTCGACGGGCAGGCGCCCCTGCTGGTACCACTCGATGTAGCGCGGGATATCGCGCGTGGGCACGCAGCTGCCGAGATAGCTGCCCTTGATGGTGCGTTCCTCGGCGACCAGCGTGACGATGGACAGCGGCAGCATGTGCTGCGGATGCGGCAGGCCAGCCGTGACGGTGGTGCCGCCGCGGCGCGTGATCTTGAGCGCGAGTTCCATCGCGCGCGGCGAACCCGCCATCTCGAACGCGTACTCGACGCCGCCGCGCGTCAGTTCACGCACTTTGCCGAGACAATCCGGATCAGCCGCATTGAAGGTGTGGGTCGCGCCCAGTTCGCGCGCCAGCGCGAGCTTCTGGTCGGACAGGTCGATCGCGACCAGCGTATGCGCGGCCTGCACCCGCGCGCCGAGCAGCGCCGACAGCCCCACGCCGCCGAGGCCGATCACGGCGACGCTGCGTTCGCGCGGCAGCTGCGCGGTGTTGATGACGGCGCCGGTGCCCGTGATGACCGCGCAGCCGAACACTGCGGCTTCGTCGAAGCGCAGCGAGCGGTCGACTCGCACGAGCGAATCGCGCGCCACGGTGGCGTACTCGGCGAAGGCCGAGACGCCGAGGTGGTGGTACAGATCGGCGCCGGCACGATGCAGGCGGCGCCCGCCGGAGCGCAGCGTGCCGGCGGTGTTGCTCGCGGCACCGGGTTCGCACAAGGCCGGGCGGCCGGTGCTGCAGGGCTCGCAGTGGCCGCAGCTCGGCACGAACGCGGTGACGACGTGATCGCCCACCACCAGATCGGTGACGCCGGCGCCCAGTTCCTCGACGACACCCGCGGCCTCGTGGCCGAGCACCATCGGCAGCGGCCGCGGCCGGTTGCCATCGATGACGGACAGATCCGAATGGCAAAGACCTGCGGCCCGCACGCGGATCAGCACCTCGCCGGGGCCGGGCGGGTCGAGCTCGACATCGGCCACTTCGAGCGGCCTGGACTGGCTGTAGGGTGATTCGGCGCCGGAGCGCACAAGAATGGCAGCACGGGTACGCATGCGCCCATTCTGGCTGACGGCGGGCCGCGCTTCCTGAGAAAATCGCGCGATGTTCACGCGCAGATCAGCAATGAATGTAGCGGCGCCCGGCTTGGTCATCGCTGCCGGGATCGTTGCGGCCGTGGTCGTCGCCAGCGCGGCAGTCGCGGCTTCGCCTGCCGCAGCGCCGCCCGCACCGCCCGCGCTGCCGCAGTCGGCCACCACCGCGCCATTGGGCCGGCCGCTCGAAGTGCTGCAGCCGCGCTACCGGCTCGGCTCGTTCACGCGCATGGCCGAGATCATGCCGGCGCGCACGATCGCGCGGGGCGGCCCGGTGCGCGAACTGCTGCCGGCGGCACGCCGACTCGGTGACGTCGCCTACGACTGGAACGGCACGCGTCGCTCGCTCGCCGACTACTTCGAGCGGCATCGGGTCATGGCCTTCGTCGTGCTGCAGGATGGCCGCGTCGTGCACGAGACCTATCGGCTGGGCACGACCGCGCAGACGCAGTTCGTCGCGTGGTCGATGGCGAAGTCGGTGGCCTCGACGCTGATCGGCTTCGCGCTCGCGGATGGCGCCATCGCCAGTCTCGATGATCCGCTCGTCAAGTATCTGCCGCGGCTCGCGGAATCGGGCTACCGCGACAACACGATCCGCGATCTGATCAACATGACCTCGGGCGTCAGGTTCATCGAGGATTACGCGGCCATCGACTCGCTCGAAGCGCGCGCCTGGATCGAAGGCACGGTGAATCGGTCCGTGCCGTCGTATGCCGACACCTTCCTGTGGTTTCGCGAACGGCTGCATCCGCCCGGCACGCGCTTCTACTACGCCAGCATCGAGCCCGCGATTCTCGTCTGGCTGATCCGCGAGGTCACCGGGCAGCATCCGTCCGACTACCTGTCGCAGAAGCTCTGGCGCCGCATCGGCGCCGAGCACGATGCGAGCTGGGTGCTCGACCGGCCCGGTGGGCTCGAGATCGGCAGTTGCTGCATCAATGCGACGGCGCGCGATTACGCGCGCCTCGGGCAGCTGTTCCTCGACGACGGCCGCGTCGGCCGCGAGCAGGTGCTGCCGGCAGGCTGGGTCAGCCAGGTGCGCACGCCGGATCCGGCACGATCGTTCCTGCACGCGCGGCACCAGCTCAACGGCAAGCCGTATGGCTATCAGTACTACTGGTGGCTGTGGCCCGATGCAGCGAACGCCATCAGTGCGCATGGCGTGCACGGCCAGCAGATCACGATCGACTTCGACGATGGCGTCGTGATCGTCATGACGGCCGACTGGGACAAGGCCGTCTCGCGCGAACACCACCACGAAGCCCATGAACTGCAGCGCGCGATCGTCGCCGCGCTGCGCGACCGCCGCAGCACACGGAGCACGCCTTGAGCACTCGCGAACCGATCCCGACCCGCGCCGACTACGGCGTCTTTCGCAAGCTGGACACGCGCTGGATGGACAACGACGTCTACGGCCACGTCAACAACGTCGTCTACTACTCGTACTTCGACACGGCCGTGAACGGCTATCTGATCGACGCGACCGGCATCGACATCCGCAAGCTGCCGCAGATCGGCGTGGTGGTCGAGACGGGCTGCCGCTATTTCAGTTCGATCTCGTTCCCGGATGTGCTCGATGTCGGCATCGCCGTCGAGCGGCTCGGCGGCAGCAGCATCGTCTACCGCGTCGGCATCTTCGTCGCGGGCGCCGCTGATGCGGCGGCAGCCGGGCGCTTCGTGCATGTCTATGTCGATGCCGCGCATCGCAAGCCCGTGCCCGTGCCGGCGCAGATCCGCGCGGCGGTCGAGCCGCTCGTGATCGCGGCTGCGTCCTGACTCGGAGGCAGCGCATGCAGCACACAACCCGGTTGCGCATCGCAACCTGCCGGCCGCTGCCTGAACCGGATGTCGACGAAGACCTGCTGCTGGCCGCACTCGCGGACCGCGGCGTCGCTGCGCGGATGGCGGCCTGGAACGATCCCGACGAGAACTGGGATGCGCCGATCCCGACGCTGTTGCGCTCGACCTGGGATTACATCCATGCGCTGCCGGACTTCGAGGCCTGGATCGCCCGCGCGGCTGCCGCGGCGCCGCTGTGGAATCCGCCCGA
>JBIITU010000244.1:0-5357 GCA_044340335.1 Steroidobacteraceae bacterium | reverse complement strand
ATCGCAATAGCCGTCGGCGCAGCGCTGGCGTCCCTGGCTCCGCAGGCGATTCCTGCGCCCCTGGTGATTGCGGAAGTCCCGCTGTTCGTCGCCTCCGGCAACAAGCCGAACGTGATGCTGACGATCGCCAACTCCAACAGCATGGACGAGGACGCGACCGGACTCGCGGTCGGCAGCGACGCGCCGAACAGCCGCTCCGAGATCGCCCGGCGCGTCGCGAAGAACCTGGTCGTGAACTACGGCGGCGCGCTCAACATGGGCCTCACTGCCTTCCAGCAGAACGCCAATGCGCTCCTATGGCTCCACTCGAGTCCCTACGACGTGAGTTTCAATCCCGCAAACTATGACCCGACCTATGAGGGGCCGCGCAAGTCGAATACCAAGCGGTTCCGTGAGCCCAACGCGAGCTGGGCGGGCAACTTCCTCTACTACAACGTCAACCTGCCTTTTTACGACTCGAGCGCCCAAGGCAATGCGTTCTGCTATTCACGCACCGCCAATGCGTTCAACAACGGTGAACACCCGGTAACTGGTCCTTGGGACAATTACCGCTGTTTCCGGGTGAAGAACAGCACGTCCGACGTCGTGCCGCCGACCAATGCGCAGGACGCGGCCAACGGCTGGAGCTCGCATTTCTGGAGTCCGACTTTCCTCCCGACGGACAGCGACCTCGGTCAGGGCATCACTGACTTCGGCTCCTTTCTCACGTGGCGCCAGGTCGGCCGCGCGTGGTTCAACAACGGCTCGCCCGGCGGCGGCTACGTGCACGTGCCAATCGCACCCGTCAATGCAGCCCATGCATCGAAGTTGAATACCAAGCTCGGCACGTCTCAGTTCGTCACGAACGGGCCGACGAACCCTGCCCTGCCGCTCCAGAACGCCGGCCTGACGCCGCTCGAAGGAACGCTCTACTCGATCCGCCACTACTTCCTGGGCACGCTGCCGGTCGCCGGGGGTGGTCCGCTGCCCGCGCCGCCGAACTCCTGCGGCAAGGATTTCTCGGTGTTGCTGACCAACGGCCTGCCGTCGGTCACCCGCCTCGGTGCGCCGTCGGCCGACGTCGTCACGATGCTCGCCGATGCCTCGACCGCGGCCGAAGCGCTGCAAGCCAGCGGGGTGCTGAGCTACATCGTCGGTTTCGCGCTGCCCTTCGGCGTCAACCCGGATCAGCTCGACACGATCGCCGCCGCGGGCGGCACCGACAGCAGCTACTATGCGACCGACGAGGCGACGCTCACTTCCGAGCTCAACACGGTCTTCAACGACATCCTGGTCCGCTCGGGCGCAGCCGGCGCGGTAGCCCTGAACAGCGGTTCAATCGAGACGGGCTCGCGGCTGTTCCAGGCGAAATTCAACACCGGCGACTGGTCCGGTCAGCTGCAGGCGTTCCCGATCGACGCCACGACCGGCGCGATCGGAGCGCCGCTGTGGGACGCCGCGGTGCGGGTGAACCTGCAGGACTGGGACACCGGCCGCAAGATCCTGTCCTACAACCCGTCCTCGGACAACGCGATCGCGTTTCGCTGGCCCGCCGATCCGGCGGCGCCGGCCGACGACGAGATGTCGTTGGCTCAGGTGGCGGCGCTGAACCAGAACTCGGTGGGCGTCGACGATGGCATGGGCAGCCAGCGTGTGGAGTACCTGCGGGGCTCGGCGGCGAACGAGGGCGCCGGAGCGATGAACTTCCGGCGTCGCAACGTCAGCAAGCTCGGCGACATCGTGAACTCCTCGCCGGTCTACGTGCGCAGCCCGAGACGCAACCTGACCGACGCCAGCTACCTGGCGTTCAAGCTGGCCTATGCGGGTCGGCCCGACATGATCTACGTCGGCTCGAACGACGGCATGCTGCACGGGTTCAAGGCGTCGAACGGCGACGAGGTGATGGCTTACGTGCCCTCGCCGGTCTATTCCCGGCTGTCGGGCCTCACTGCGCAGGGCTTCCAGCACAAGTACCTCGTGGACGGCAGTCCCATCGTGGCTGACATCGAATTCAGTGGCGGCTGGCGCACGGTGCTGGTCAGCGGCATGGCGGCGGGCGGGCGCGGCCTGTTTGCGATCGACGTCACCGACCCGACGAGCTTCAGCGAAGCCGCGCCGGAAGACACCGTGCTCTGGGAGTTCACTTCCAGCGACGACGCCGACCTCGGACTGACGTACTCGCAGCCGACGATCATCAAGCTCAACAACGGCGACCCGGGCGTCGTCGTCGGCAACGGCTACAACAACACCGGCTCCGGTCGCGCGAAGCTGTTCGTCCTCAATGCCGAGACGGGCGCGGTGATCCGCGAGATCGACACCGGCGTCGGCACCGTGGCGGATCCGAACGGCCTGTCGACCCCGGCCGTCATCGACATCGATGGCAACGGCACGGCCGACTACGCCTACGCGGGCGACCTGAAGGGCAACGTCTGGAAGTTCGACCTGACGGACGCGAACGAAGCGAGCTGGAACCGCGCGTTCGGCGGACCGTTCTTCACCGCGCTCGACTCGCTCGGCAACCCGCAGCCGATCACCGCTGCAGTCGAGGTGACGCGCCATCCGAACGGCGGGCTGATGGTGCTGTTCGGCACCGGCCAGTACCTCCAGAGCGTCGATGTCGCCTCGGTGAGCGTGCAGTCAATGTACGGCGTGCGCGACTCCGGTGCCGCGGTGGCCGGGCGCGCCAATCTGGTCGAGCAGACGGTCACCGAGGTCGCCGATATCGGCGGCTCGAGTTATCGCGCGGTGTCGGAGAACGCAGTCGACTACGGGGCGAAGAAGGGCTGGTACCTCGACCTCCCGAGCGACGGCGAGCGCGTCGTCGTCGATCCGATCCTTCGCAACGGACGCTTCATCGTGGCGACGACGCTGCCGGATCCAGATCCCTGCGCGGCGGGCGGCGACTCCTGGCTGATGGAAATCGACTACCTCTCGGGTGGCCGTCTCAACATTGCGGTTTTCGATGTCAACGGCGACGGCAAGATCGACGGCGTGGATATTGCCGCTTTCCCGGGCGGCAGCGTCCACGCGTCGGGAGTGCGCCTCGACGCGATCTCCTCCTCCCCGTCGGTCGTGCGCGGCTTCGGCGACGACGGCAGCCTCGAGAACAAGTACCTCAACCAGTCTTCGGGTGCGATTGCGCGGGTGCTCGAAAGCGGCGAGCCGCTGTCGAACCGGCGCACCTCGTGGCGCGAGATCCCTTGATATGCGGGAGTCAGATCAGATGAAGTCAATCGGTGGTTGCGTGGCAGCACTGGTCGTGGCGGCGGGGCTGCTGGCGGCGGCGCCGGCCGGGGCGATGACCACCGCGGGTCCAGGCGCGGTGGTGAACACGCCGGGCGCCCGCGAAACCGTGGTCAACGGCGTGATCGCGCGCATCGACGTCAAGCAGGGGGTGCTGGTGGCCGGCGGGCGTGGCGTTCTCGGACGAGCGGCGGGAGCCGGTGAGCGGCGGGCTCGCGTCGCTGAAGCCGGGCAGCAAGGTGAGCTTGCGAACGATCCTGCAGGACGGCACGGAGCGCCTGCTGCAGATCACCGCGCGCGATTGATGAACTGCCCATGAAGAAACAACGCGGCGTGACGCTGATCGAACTGCTGGTCGTGCTGGCCGTCATCGGCATACTCAGCACGATCGTCGTCCCGACCTACCTCGAACAGGTGCGGCGCGGCAGGCAGGCTTCGGCCAAGGCGATGCTGCACGAAGTGCTGCAGCACCAGGAGCGCTTCTACTCCGAGAACAACACGTTCACCGACGACATGGCAGACCTCGGCTACGGTGCCGGGCCAACCTATTTCTCCGAGAACGACACACACACGATCACGCTCGCGGACGGTCCTTCCGGTGACCTCGAGACCAGCGTGACGGTCAGCGCGACGCCGGTGGCCCCGGACGCCAAGTGCGGCGTCCTCACGCTCTCGAGCGACATGACCCGCACGGCGAGCGGTACGACCCCGGACAGGTGCTGGTAGCCTCCGGCTAGCGTCGTGCGATTGCCCAGGTGGCCCGCTCCGCCACCGACCCTGCTGCGCGCCTCGAAAAAAGCATTTTAAAGCAGAGAGTTACCGTGGCCGTCGGCGCCAATCCCCCGACCGGGCGGTGGCCCGCGGGGCTTGTGGTGTTCTGCCCCGCCGATCAATACGCTCAAACTGGTCTATATATACCCGCCATGGCCCGCATCACCGTCGAGGATTGCCTGAAGAACATTCCCAACCTGTTCCAGCTGGTGCTGGTCGCGTCCCGGCGCGCCCGCAAGCTGGCGAACGGGGCCGAGCCCACGCTCGACTGGGCGAATGACAAGCCGACGGTGCTTGCGCTGCGGGAAGTCGCCGCCGGACACGTCGGTGTCGAAATCCTCGAGGAGCCGGACCGCCCGGCCCAGGAGTTCATTCCCGAGCCGGAGTTCATGGGCGAGCTTCGCGCGCCCCACCTCGGCCTGGGAGACTGAACCCCGGTCTCGAGACGCGCGATGGACGTCAGGTCTTCCCTGCGCAGCCTACTGCCCTACGGAAGACGCTCCATCGGCATCAACCAGCTGATCGACAAGCTCGAGGGCTACCTGCCCGCCGAGGATGTCGAGCGCGTCCAGGCCGCCTACGATTTCGCGTTCCAGGCCCATGACGGCCAGCGCCGCCGCTCGGGCGAGCCGTACATCACCCATCCGGTCGCCGTCGCCGACCTCCTCGCGGATCTCCGGCTCGACGCGCAGACCCTGATCGCGGCCATCCTCCACGACGTCATGGAGGACACTCCGACGCTCAAGGAGGAGATCACGACGCGCTTCGGCGCCGAGGTCGCGGAACTCGTCGACGGGGTCAGCAAGCTCGACCAGATCCAGTTCAAGAGTCGGGCCGAGGCGCAGGCCGAGAGCTTCCGCAAGATGCTGCTCGCGATGGTGCGGGACATCCGCGTGATCATCGTCAAGCTCGCGGACCGCACCCACAACATGCGCACGCTCGGCGCCATGCCGCCCGCGAAGCGACGCAACATCGCGCGCGAGACGCTCGACATCTACGCGCCGATCGCCAACCGCCTCGGCATGCACTCGATCAAGGTCGAGCTCGAAGACTTAGGCTTCCGCGCACTCTATCCGCGCCGCTACAAGGTGATCGGCGGATAGTACTTTCAAACCACCTGCCCTGGCGGTGTTCGCCGGCGAGGTTTGCCTGAATTTCCGCCACGCGCCTTCCGGCACTGTCCGCCGAATCCACGATTGACGCCGTTGACCGCACCGGCGACCGCCGTCCTGCCGCGCCCCCCCCCGCTCTCTGCCGTGCGGCCAGTTCCGGCGCGAACTAGCCCGAGCCCGCCGCGGGTGGTCGTGGCAGGTGATGAGGAATCTCTCCTCTTGGTGTCAGATCAGCCGTGCCTGCTGGGGAGG
>JBIITU010000242.1:0-5363 GCA_044340335.1 Steroidobacteraceae bacterium | reverse complement strand
GGCGCGGCCCGCTGCATCACGCATCACGTCGATGCAGCGCAGCCCCTCGCTGAACGCCGGTGCGCGCAGCACGATGCTGCCATCGGTGTCCATGACGAAGGACTGGCCGTCGAACACGAGTTCGTCCTGGCCGCCGACCAGATTGCAGTAGATCACCGGCAGGCCGACGTCGCGGACGCGCTCGCGCACGATCGCCTCGCGCGCCGCCTGCTTGCGCAGCTCGAACGGCGAGGCGTTGATGACGATCAGCAGTTCCGCACCCTGCGACCGCGCGAGCTGCGCCGGTTCCGGCTCCCAGATGTCCTCGCAGACCAGCAGGCCGATCTGGAAGCCGTGGAACGCGGCCACCGTCGGCTGCCCGCCGGCCTCGAAGTAGCGCTTTTCATCGAAGACGCGGTAGTTCGGCAGGCAGGCCTTGCGATGGTTCGCGACCACCGCGCCGTCATCGAGCAGTGCGGCGGAGTTGAAGATCTGCGCGCCGCTGTACTCCGGATAGCCGACCAGCACGCCGATGCCCTGCGCCGCCGCGCGCAGCCGCTCGAGCGCCGCCGCGACCTGATGGCGGAAGCCGCGGTGGAACAGCAGGTCTTCGGGCGGATAGCCGGCCAGCGTCAGCTCCGGGCAGACCAGCAGCTGCGCCCCGAGCTCGTCGCGCGCCCGCGTCATCGCCGCCAGCACGCGATCGGCGTTGCCGCCGACATCGCCGACCAGCAGGTCGAGCTCAGCGAGCGCGATCGTCAGCCGGGCGGACGCGCTCAACGCTTGCGCTTCGGCGCCGCCTTGCGCCGCGGCGGGCTCTTGCGCGCCACGGCGCGCTTCGGCGCAGCCTTGGCCTTCGCCTTGGCCTTCGCCTTGGACTTGACCTTGGGCTTCGCCTTCGGCGCCGCCTTGGCCTTCGGCTTCGCGGCAGACTTCGGCTTCGCCTTGCCCTTCAGCGCCTGCGACTTGGGCCGCGGCGACACCGGCTTCGTCGCCAGCGGTTCGCTGGCTTCGGCGGCCGCAGCACGCGCCTTCGCCGCCTTGGCGCGGCGCTTCTTCAGCAGATCGAGCATCGCCGAACCGAGTTCGGCCGGCGACTTGACGGTGCGCACGCCAGCCGCCTCGAGCGCGGCGTACTTGTCGGCTGCCGTGCCCTTGCCGCCCGCGATGACCGCGCCGGCATGGCCCATGCGCTTGCCCGGCGGTGCGGTGACGCCCGCGATATAGGCCACCACGGGCTTGCTGACGAACTGGCGGATGAACTCGGCGCCGGCTTCTTCATCGCTGCCGCCGATCTCGCCGACCATGACGATGCCTTCGGTGCCGGGATCGCGCTCGAACAGCTCGAGCACGTCGACGAAGTTCAGGCCGCGCACCGGATCGCCGCCGATGCCGACGCAGGTGCTCTGGCCGAGGCCGTTGTTGGTGGTCTGGAACACGGTTTCGTAGGTCAGCGTGCCCGAGCGCGACACGATGCCGACCGCGCCCTTCTTGTGGATGAAGCCCGGCATGATGCCGATCTTGCATTCGCCCGGCGTGATGATGCCCGGGCAGTTCGGGCCGATCAGCCGCGTGCCCGTACCGGCCAGCGTCGCCTTGACGCGCACCATGTCGTTGATCGGGATGCCTTCGGTGATGCAGACCACGAGCTCGATGCCGCCGTCGGCTGCTTCGAGGATCGCGTCGGCCGCGTACGCCGCCGGCACGTAGATCATGCTGACGGTGGCGCCGGTGGACTTGACCGCATCGTGCACGGTGTCGAACACCGGCTGCCCGAGGTGCTTGTCGCCGCCGCGGCCCGGCGTGACGCCGCCGACCAGCTTGGTGCCGTAGGCCAGGCATTGTTCGGAGTGGAACGTGCCCTGCTTGCCGGTGAAACCCTGGCAGATCACGCGCGTGTTGCGATTGACGAGAATGCTCATGTCTTCAAACCCTTGATAACGAGGAGGCGCGCTCAGCGCGCAGCCGCGACGACTTTGGTGGCGGCGTCGGTCAGATCGGTGGCGGCCAGCAGCGCGAGGCCGCTGCCCGCCAGCATCGCGCGCGCCTTCTCGGCGTTCGTGCCCTCGAGGCGCACGACCACCGGCACCTTGACGCCGACATTCTTGACCGCGGTGATGACGCCTTCGGCGATCAGGTCGCAGCGCACGATGCCGCCGAAGATGTTGACCAGCACGGCGCGCACCTTCTGGTTCGACAGCACGAGCTTGAACGCCTCGGTGACGCGCTCGGCGGTGGCGCCGCCGCCGACGTCGAGGAAGTTCGCCGGGTTGCCGCCGTGCAGCTTGATCAGATCCATGGTCGCCATCGCGAGGCCCGCGCCGTTGACCATGCAGGCGATGTCGCCGTCCAGCGAGACATAGTTCAGGTCGTGCTCGCTCGCGGCACGCTCCATCGGGTCTTCCTGGTTCGCATCGCGCATCGCCGCGAGCGTCTTCTGGCGGAACACCGCGTTCGGATCGATGTTGATCTTGGCGTCGAGCGCGAGCAGCTTGCCGCCCTCGGTGACGATCAGCGGGTTGACCTCGACCAGGCCCGCATCCTTGTCGATGACGAGCTGGTACAGCGCCATCGCGATCTTCTGGAACTCGGCAATCTGGCCGTCCTTGAAGCCGAGCGCGAACGCCATGCGGCGGCACTGGTAAGGCTGCAGGCCCGCGGCCGGGTGGATGTTCACCGTCGTGATCTTCTCGGGGCTGTGCTCGGCGACTTCTTCGATATCCATGCCGCCGGCGGCCGAGCCGATCATCGCGATGCGGCTCTTTTCGCGGTTCAGCGTCAGCGACAGATAGATCTCGCGCTCGATCTTCGAGCCGGTTTCGACATACACGGTGTCGATCGGCAGGCCTTCGGCTCCGGTCTGCTTGGTGACCAGTCGCTGGCCGAGCATGCCGGCCGCCGCGGCGCGCACGGCGTCGAGGTCGCGCGCGAGCTTGACGCCACCGGCCTTGCCGCGGCCACCCGCGTGCACCTGCGCCTTGACGACCCACAGTGCGCCGCCGATCGCCTGCGCGGCGGCAACCGCAGCCTCGGGGCTCGCGGCGACCTGGCCGCGGGGCACTGGGATGCCGTAGCTCGCAAACACTTCCTTCGACTGATACTCGTGCAGGTTCATGGGCGCTGGGGTCCGTCGGTTCGGGGGAAAGGCGGCATTGTCCCCGAAAACGCAGGGCGCTGGAAACCTTCCTGCACTATCGACGATGATCGCGTCACATGAGCACTCCCGTCGCGACGCTGGCCGCACCCAGCGACCTGTCCCGCCGCATCCTCGGGTTGCTGAACCTCTACCGGCTGTTGATTCCACCGACGCTGCTCGCGATCCGCGGGTTCACGGCGTCGGAGGCCACGGTTGGCCAGGCAGCGCCGACGCTTTTCCTCGTGGTCTGCGCGCTGTACTTCGTCGCCGGCATCCTGCTGGTGCTCGCGCTGCGGCTGCGCTCGCTGCCGCTGCGCTCGATCGCGATCACGCACGGGCTGGTCGATGCGCTTGGCATCGCCGCGCTGATGTATGTCAGCGGCGGCGTCGCCAGCGGACTCGGGGTGCTGCTGGCGCTGCCCGTGGCTGCGACCGCGCTGCTGGCCGAGCCGCGCACGGCAGCCTTCATCGCCGCGTCCACCAGCGTCGCCGTACTGATCCAGCAGGTCGCGAGCGCCGTCTTCACCGGCGCGCCGGCGGCCGATTACACCAGTGCCGGCGTGCTCGGCGCCATCATCTTCCTGGTCGCCTTCGGCGTCTGGCCGGTCGCGAACCGGCTGCGCGAGAACGAGGCGCTGCTGCGGCGCCAGGAAGTCGATCTGGCGAACCTCGCACAGCTGTCGCAGTACATCGTGCAGCACCTGCGCGAGAGCATCCTCGTCATCGACGACGAGGACCGCGTCCGGCTGATCAACGAATCGGCGGCGCAGATCCTCGGCGACCGCGCCGCCTTCCCCGGCGCGCTGCTGGGCGAGGCGTCGCCGCGCCTGCTGTACCTGCTGGCGACCTGGCGCCAGCACGGCACGGACGCCAGCCCCGAGGCGGCAGCCACCTTCGTCGCGGCGGATGGCGCGCGCGAGATCGCGCCGCATTTCGCGCCGCTGGGCAGCGCCGAGGGCTCGCCGGTGCTGGTGTTCCTCGAGGACACCAGCGAACTGGCGACGCGGGTGCAGCAATCGAAGCTGGCCTCGCTGGGCCGGCTGTCGGCCAGCATCGCGCATGAAATCCGCAATCCCGTCGGCGCGATGAGCCACGCCGCGCAGCTGCTGAGCGAATCGCCGCAGCTCAGCGACGACGACCGCCGCCTGACGGAGATCATCACCAAGAACGGCGAGCGCGTCAGCACCATCATCAGCAACGTGCTGTCGATGTCGCGGCGCGACTCACGGCGCCCGGAACTGCTGCGGATGGAGACCTGGCTCGCGACCTTCACCGAGGAATTCTGCGCGACCATGCAGCTCGATCCGGCGCGCCTCCTCGTGCAGCGACAGGAAGTCGACATCGAGATCCGCGTCGATGCCTCGCAGCTGCGCCAGGTGGTCTGGAACCTGTGCGAGAACGCGTTGCGGCATGGCCAGCCGGCGGACGGCGCGACCGGCAGCGTCATCGAGCTGCGCTTCGGGCGCCTGAAGCCCTCGGCCAGGCCCTATCTCGAGGTGGCCGACCGCGGCCCGGGCATCCCGCCCGAGCACGCCGAGCGAATCTTCGAGCCGTTCTTCTCGGGCCACCAGCGCGGCTCGGGCCTCGGCCTGTTCCTGGCCCGGGAGCTCGCCCAGAGCAACTCGGCAACCCTTTTGTACGAACCGCGCGCCGGTGGCGGCACGGTGTTCCGGGTCGTGTTCTCGGACCCGAACCGCTGGGAATGAGCATTTTGCGATGGGTTCGACTTAATCTGGCGAGGCATCCCCGCTAGAGTGCCGCCATGGGCAAACCTGTCGTGCTCGTGGTCGACGATGAACCCGATCTCGTCGAACTCGTCAGCCTCACCCTGAACCGCATGAACCTCGACACCCGCGCGGCGGGTGACGTGGCGGGCGCGCGCGCGCTGCTGGCGAGCGAGCGCTTCGACCTGTGCCTGACGGACATGCGACTGCCGGACGGAAATGGCCTCGAGCTGGTCGAGTGGATCCAGCAGAACCGCAGCGACATCCCGGTCGCCGTCATCACGGCGCATGGCAACGTCGAAACCGCGGTGCGGGCCCTCAAGCTCGGCGCCTTCGATTTCGTCTCGAAACCGCTCGACCTGGGCGTCATGCGCAAGCTGGTCGCAAGCGCGATCCGCCTGAGCGAGCGCGGCGATGGCGCCCTGACCATGCGCGGCCCGCGGCTGATCGGCGATTCCATGCCGATGCAGCAGCTGCGCGAGCTGATCGGGCGCGTCGCGCGCAGCCAGGCGCCGGTCTACATC
>JBIITU010000241.1:0-5364 GCA_044340335.1 Steroidobacteraceae bacterium | reverse complement strand
CTCGGCACAGTGGGAGCACACGGTGCTGGTCACGGAGTCCGGTCACGAAGTGCTGACGCTGCGCAACGGCGCAGCCTGAGCTGCGCGATCAGTCCAACCGGGTCACGACGAAGTCGCTGCCGAGTTTCGCGCGGATTTCGCCAGCACGGCGCCGACTGATCGGCACGCGGCGACCGTCGCTGAGTTCGCAAGTCCAGCCGCGAGCGCTGCGCGCAATGCGCCGGATGTGACGGTCGGCGACCCAGTGCGAGCGATGCACCCGACTGCCGACCGCAGCGAGTTCCTGCTCGACGGCGGCGAGATTGCCGAGCACCGTGATGCGGCCTCGCGCGGTCGTCACATGCAGGTAGTGCAGGTCCGACGACACCGAGATCACGTCCTGGCCGATCAGGGGCGGCAGCGTCGCGAGCCAGGCCTTCGATTCAGGCTCGGATGACGCCGCCGGCGACTCCGTCGCCGAGTCCGTCGCCGATGCCGTCGCTGTCGGCGCTCGCAAGGTCACGATGGGGCGCAGGTTCAGGAGCAGCCACGTGGCCATGTAGACCGGACCGACCTGCAACATCTCTGCAACGACCGCCAGCGGGCCACCCTGCAAGTCCCAGTGATCGAGCAGATCGTCGGGGGGGTCGACGTCCGGAGACTGCGGCAACCACCGCTCGAGGCCTACGGCAACGGGCGCGAACAGCGTCAATCCCGTGAGGCCCGCCAGCAGCAGCTTCGCAAGCGACGGCCATGGCTTGAGTACGGGCAATGCCGACACCCCACGCGCGGCCAGCACGGCGAGGCCCAGTCCAAGCCCGATATGTGCAACCCAGAACAGCAGCGCGACCCCAAACGACAGGCCCGCGGTCGGCGTTGCGCCCTGCAACGTGAACAGCGTGGCAAGCCCCAGCACTGCCGCGGCGAACAGGCGCCCGAAGCCTAGCTCCCGCATCGCGCCCGCCAGCGTCGCGCGTCGCCAAACCGTTCGTGCAGCAACCCGACCGTTGCTGCAAATGCCCGTGACGACTCGGATTTTCCTGACCTAACGTCCAGACGTCCGGGGCGCAGGAGGCAGGGTTGCAGCCGCGCAGGACGACTCAGCCATCGATCACAAAAGGATGCTTCCATGCTTATGTTTCCTCGTTCCCTCGCTCTCGGTTCGCTGTTGCTGGCAGCGCTGGTCGCCGCACCACACGCCCAGGCAGCCGACCCCGAATCGAAATACTACGTCACGGCCATTGCAGGCTGGGCCACCCAGGGCAGCCAGGATCTGGCGTACTCGGCCCCGGGGGTCAGCCGCACCGTCAACGCTCCGCTGGACAGCGGTTTCCTGACGGGCGCAGCCATCGGTCGCCGTCTCAGCGAGCACTGGCGACTCGAAGGGGAGTTCATCTACCAGTCCGTCGACCTGCCAACACTGTCGCTGGGCGCGGGTGGACCGAGCGGCGATGGCAATTACGCATCGACGTCCATCGCGATCAACGGCCTGTACGACTTCGATCTGTTTGGCAGCAAGCGCGCGCGCAGCTATGCAGGGTTGGGCGCCGTGTACCTGACGGAAGTCGACATCGACTTCGAACAGGGCGCCACCGAGCGCTCGTTCAGCGGATCGAAAGGCGCGCTGCAAGTCCTGCTGGGGGTGCGCTACGACCTCGGCGCGCGCGCGTTCCTCGATGTCGGGTTGCGCTACCTGGTCGCGTCGAACATCGAACTGGACGCCGAGTCTCCGGCCGTCGGACGCATCCGCGCGGACTACGAGCCGTTGGCAGTGACCGCCGCCTTCGGCTGGAAGTTCTAGCAAGCGCGGCGAGCCAGCGACGCCGAAGTCAGACGTCGTCGCTGTCCTCGTCCGCATCGCTCATGCCCAGCTCCTTGAGCTTGCGCGTCAGCGTGTTGCGGCCCCAGCCCAGCAGCTTTGCGGCTTCCTGGCGATGACCCTGCGTGCGCTTCAGCGCGACCTTGATCAGCGTGCGTTCGAACTCGGGCAGCGCGACGTCCAGCAGCGCCGGCCCCTGCGCCGGGCCCGGCTGCGCATCGCCCCAGCGCGACAGCAGCTCGGTCCACGAGGCGCCCGAGGGCGCTTCACCCGGTCGTGCAACCTCGCCGGGCAGATCGTCGGGCCGGATCTCGGCGCCGGGAGCGAGCACGGTCAGGCGTCGGCACAGGTTCACGAGCTCACGGACATTGCCGGGCCAGTGATAGCCCTCGAGTTTCGCGCGCGCCGCCGCGGACAGCGTCTTCGGATCGACGCCCAGTTCGTGCGCGGCGATGCGCATGTAGTGATCGAGCAGATCGCCGACGTCTTCGCGGCGCGCGCGCAGTGGCGGCAACTCGATGCGAATGACGTTGAGGCGGTGGAACAGGTCTTCGCGGAACTGGCCGCGCTGCACGCGGTCTTCGAGATTCTGGTGCGTGGCCGCGATGACGCGCACGTCGACGCGGATTGGCGTCTGGCCGCCGACGCGGTAGAACTCGCCTTCCGCCAGCACGCGCAGCAATCGCGTCTGCAGCGGGGTCGACATGTCGCCGATCTCGTCGAGAAACAGCGTGCCGCCGTCGGATTGCTCGAAGCGGCCGCGCCGCAGCTGATCTGCGCCGGTGAACGCACCCTTCTCGTGGCCGAACAGTTCGGATTCGAGCAACTCGGCCGGGATCGCCGACGTGTTGAGCGCGATGAACGGCTTGGCCGCACGCGGACTGTGCTCGTGCAGCGCGCGCGCGACCAGCTCCTTGCCGGTGCCCGACTCGCCCGTGATCAGCACGGTGACGCTGGAACGTGACAGGCGGCCGACGGCGCGGAACACCTGCTGCATGGCGGGCGCGCGCCCCAGCAGCTCCGGGATCGACGGCGTGATGGCGACATCGTTCGCTGCGCGCATGGAAGTCTGCGCCGCGCGCCGCACCAGGTCGACGGCGTGATCGATGTCGAACGGCTTCGGCAGATACTCGAACGCGCCGCTCTCGTAAGCCGACACGGCGTTGCCGAGGTCGGAGTGCGCGGTCATGACGATCACGGGCAGCTGCGGCCGCGAGCCGCGGATCTTGCGCACGAGATCGAGGCCGGACTGCCCCGGCATGCGGATATCGGTGATCAGCACGTCCGGCGCAGGGTCGCTCCGGAGCGCCGCAAGCGCAGACTCGGCGCCCTCGAAGCTCTTGGGCAGCATGCCGCCGTTCTTGAGCGCGCGCTCCAGCACCCAGCGGATGGAGGCATCGTCGTCGACGAGCCAGACTCGAACGGGTTGCGCATTCATTGTGGCTGATCCTCGAGAGGCAGGACGATCGAAAACACCGTGCGGCCAGGTTCGCTGTGGAATTCGATCGTGCCGCCGTTGCGGGTCACGAGCTCTTGCGCAACGGCCAGACCGAGTCCGGTGCCGTTGGCCCGCCCCGTGACGAGCGGAAAGAAAAGACTGCCTTTGATGGCTTCGGGCACGCCGGGACCGTTGTCTTCGATCTCGATGCGCGCCGCGAGTCGCGGCCGCGTTGCGCCGATGCGCGCGTTGCTGACCGCGCGCGTGCGCAACGTGATGCGGCCGCGATCGCCGATGGCCTGCAAAGCGTTGCGGGCGAGGTTCAGCAGCGCCTGGATGATCTGGTGGCGATCGATGTCGCCATCCGGCAGCGACGGATCGTAGTCGCGCTCGACCAGCACGCTGGCGCGCGCTTCGCCGCGCAGCAGGTGATAGACGTGCTCGCAGATCTCGTGCACGTTGAGCTGGGTTTTCTGCGGCGCGCGCGTCGGCCCGGACATCGAATCGACCAGGGCGGTCAGGCGGTCCGCTTCGCTGATGATCACCTGCGTGTACTCACGCAGCCCGGCGTCGGAGAGCTCGCGCTCGAGCAGCTGTGCCGCACCGCGCAGGCCACCGAGCGGGTTCTTGATCTCGTGCGCCAGCTGGCGCGTCATCATTCGGCTGCCTTCGAGACGCGCGCGCAGCTCGCTCTCCTGCGTCAGCCGTGTGCGCTGCGTTTCATCCGATAGCTCCAGCAGCACATGCGTGCCGGTCATCTGGCCTTCGAGCGGCGTGACCATGATGTCGAGCACGCGCGGCTCGCGCGGCAGCGCGGCGGGTCGCACCGAGATTTCCCGTTCAGTGATCGTCTCGGACATGCTCTGCGCGCGCCGCAGCGTTGCGACCAGGCCGTTGCACTCGATGAACATGTCCTGCACCGGGCGGCCGCGCGCCTGGTTGAAGCTCATCGCGAGCAGGCCCTGTGCCGCGACGTTCGCGTAGACGACGCACAGCTGCGCATCCAGCACGACGATGCCGGTCGCGAGCGCGTCGAGCAGATCGGCCGGGTCGTAGTGCGACAGCGGCGAGGAGAAATACTGCTCAACCGCCATGGCAGTTCTCCGCGCAGCCGCACTCGGCCGCGAGTCGATCAGCGTCGGAAAGGCAGTTCAGGTTCTCGGTTTGGGGGCGGCCGGCCTGATGACCGACGGCTGGCGCACATGGAACACGACGGGCGCCGTGCGGCATAGCGGCACGCCATTCTGGCCGCCTTCGAACACGACCACCGCAGTGTAGGTGCCGCGTGGAATCGGCGTGACGATGAAGCTCGGCTTGCCGTCCGGCGAGGCGATCGAGGTGCCGTTCAACTGCAACTTCGGCGTGCCGCGCGGCGGCCCCATGGCCGACACGGTGATCGACGGCACGTTCAGGAACACTTCTTCGGCCAGCGGCGAGACGATGCGGCAGGCCGGTGCCGGCACTCCCGTGCTGCGCGCGGCCGCAGGCGTGGCCACCGTGTTGGCAGGGGGTTTCGGCGCTTCGTAGGTCTGGGCCGGTGTGACCGTGACTTCTTGGGCTCCGGCTTGCGGGCGATCGCTGTACTGCGGACGGCCGTCCTTGTCGTACCAGACATAGACGCCCTGAGCGAACCCGGAACTGGTCGCCGCCATGCCGCACAGCAGCAGGCCCAGCGTCATCGGACGCAGATCCAGGGAGCAGTCCATAGGTCTCCACCTTAGTCGCGTGCAATGCGACTGCATACCCTTGGACCTTCGAAAACCGCGACGAGTTCACAATCCCGCCAAGGCGGACGTTCGGCCGCCGGTAAAAAAGGGGTGTGGCCGCGAGCTCGCCGCCACACCCCCAGATCATTCCCGGAGATCGATTCAAGCGCCCTGCGTCAGCAGCTGTAGTACATATCGAGTTCGACCGGATGCGTGCTCATGCGGAAGCGGGTCACTTCCTGCGTCTTCAGCGCGATGTAGGCATCGATGACGTCGTTCGTGAACACACCACCGCGCGTCAGGAACTCGCGATCCTTGTCGAGGTGCTCGAGCGCCTGATCGAGCGAGTGGCACACCGTCGGGATGTGCTTCGCTTCTTCCGGCTCGAGGTCGTAGAGATCCTTGTCGGCCGGGTCGCCGGG
>JBIITU010000239.1:0-5431 GCA_044340335.1 Steroidobacteraceae bacterium | reverse complement strand
TCAAGCTCGGCGCGGTCGTCTGATCCGCAGCGACCCGCCGTGCTCGAACTGCTGGCCGAGTCGCCGGGACTGCTGATCGGCGTCTGCCTCGTGCTGGGGCTGCTGATCGGCAGCTTCCTGAACGTGGTCGTGCATCGGCTGCCGCTGATGATGCAGCGCGAATGGGCCGCGCAGTGCGAGGAACTCGCCGGGCGCGAGCCGGCGCCTGCGCCGCGCTACAACCTGATCACGCCGCGTTCGGCCTGCCCGAAATGCGCCACGCCGATCGGCGCGGCGCAGAACATCCCGGTGCTGTCCTGGCTGTGGCTGCGCGGCCGCTGCGGTGCCTGCGGCACGCCGATCAGTGCGCGCTATCCGCTGGTCGAGGCGTTGACGGGCCTGATGTCGGCCGCCGTCGCGTGGAAATACGGTTACGGCGCGCCGCTGCTGTGCGCGCTGGCCGTGACCTGGGTGCTGATCGCGCTGACCTTCATCGATCTCGACACCCAGCTGCTGCCCGACAGCCTGACGCTGCCGCTGCTGTGGGCCGGGCTCGCCGCGAGCCTGCTGGTCGCACCGCTGCCGGGGCTCGCGCTGCCCGTGGACCTGCGCACGGCCGTCATTGGCGCCATGGTCGGCTATCTGTCGCTTTGGAGCGTCTACTGGCTGTTCAAGCTGGTCACGGGCAAGGAAGGCATGGGCTACGGCGATTTCAAGCTGCTGGGGGCGCTGGGCGCCTGGATGGGCTGGCAGATGATCCTGCCGATCGTGCTGATGTCCGCGGTGGTCGGTGCGGTCGTCGGGATCGCGCTGATCGCGCTCAAGGGTCGCGGCCGGCAGGTGCCGATGGCCTTCGGGCCGTATCTCGCTGCCGCCGGCTGGGTGATGCTGATGTTCGGGCCCGAGATCGTCTCGCGCTATCTCGGTCTGTTCCCGACTGCGCCATGAGCCCGGCGGCGCCATGAACCTGTCGCCGCCGCGCCCGCTGCGCATCGGCCTGACGGGCGGCATCGCCAGCGGCAAGACGCTGGTGTCGCGGCTGTTCGCGACGCTCGGCGTGCCCATCGTCGACACCGACGAGCTTGCCCGCGAGGTCGTGGCGCCGGGCAGCGACGGCCTGGCCGCGATCCGCGCGCGCTTTGGCGACGGCGTGCTCGCCGCCGACGGCACCCTCGACCGGCGCGCGCTGCGCGCCCGGGTGTTCGCCGATCCCGATGCCCGCCGCGATCTCGAAGCCATCACCCACCCGCGCATCCGCGCGCTGGTGGAATCGCGCTCTGCCGCGGCCGACGGTCCGTACCAGATCATCGTGATTCCGCTGCTGGTCGAGAGCGGCCGGCGGACGACGGTCGACCGGGTGCTCGTCGTCGATTGCCCGGAGGCCCTGCAGCTCGATCGCCTGCTGCGCCGCGACGGCGGCAGCCGCGAGCAGGCCGAGGCCATCCTCGCGGCGCAGGCGACGCGGGCGCAGCGGCTCGCGGTCGCCGACGACGTGATCGTCAATACGGGTGACCCGCAGGCGGTCGAAACGCAGGTCGCCGCACTGCATGCGCGCTACCTGGATCTGTCCGCTGCCGCGAACGATCGCGCGACTGGCGGTTTACGGCCATGAACGCTGTGACGCAGAATAGCCCGATGTCGGATCAGGCCGTCGAAGTGGGGGCGCCGGCCACGGCAGTCGCACCCATCGTGTTCGAGCAGCCGCTCAATGAGCGGATGCGGACCTTCCTGCGCCTGGATTTCCTCTACAACCAGGCGCTCTACCACAACCAGTCGCAGAGCCAGTGGGGCAGCCGCGCAGCCGTCGACAGCCTGCTCGACATCCTCGCGATCACGTCGCGCGGCGACACGCGCGCCGACGTGCTCAAGGAACTGGAACGGCAGCTCGCGCTGCTGAACGAATTCCAGAAGCGCCCCGACGTGGATACGAGCCGCCTGCGCACCGTGGTGTCGAACCTGCTGCGCCTGCGCGCCGACCTGCTCGGCACCGGCACGGGCTATCTCGCGCCGCTGAAGGAATCGGAATTCCTCAGCGCGATCCGCCATCGCAGCGCGATCCCGGGCGGCACCTGCGAATTCGACCTGCCGGATTTCTGCTACTGGCTGAGCCAGCCGGCAGAAGCGCGCATCGAGACCTTCGCGCGCTGGATCACGATGCTGCGCCCGCTCTGCGATGCGATTGCCGAGCTGCTGTGGCTGACTCGCCAGAATGGTCGTGTGCGGCGCGAAGTGGCCGCGGGCGGCGTCTGTCACATCACCTTCGATCGCGAGACGCCAGTGCAGCTGCTGCGCATCACGATTCCTTCGGACCTCGGCATCTATCCGGAGATCTCCGGCAGCCACTACCGCAGCAGCGTCCGCTTCGTGACCTGGCATGGTCCGACCGAGCGCCCGAAGCAGGCCGAGGGCGACATTGAATTCGAACTGACCTGCTGCACCTGACGATGCTGCGAGCGCGCCGATGAACGTGCAGTGCCCGACCTGCTCGCGCAGCATCGAGTGGGGACCCGAGTTCCCGTACCGCCCGTTCTGCAGCCAGCGCTGCAAGATGGTCGACCTCGGCGCCTGGCTCGCCGAGGAGCGCGCGATCCCGGGTCCCGCGGCAGATCCGATGGATCTGGCGGCTGGCGACGCTGCAACCCGCCGCGACGACTGAAACGGACCCGCGCGATGCAACCCGAGTTCTGGCACGAGCGCTGGCAGCGCAACGAGATCGGCTTCCACCAGGACCAGCCGCATGCAGCGCTCGCGCGGCACTGGGCGACGCTGGGCCTCGCGCCGCGCAGCCGCGTATTCGTGCCGCTGGCCGGCAAGAGCCTCGACATGGTCTGGCTCGCGCAGGCGGGTCATCGCGTGACCGGCGTCGAACTGTCACCGATCGCGGTGCGCGATTTCTTCGTCGCGCAGCAGCTCGACGCGACTGTCGAGCGGCACGGCGCGCTCGCGCGGCATGTGGCCGGGGACATCGAACTGTGGTGCGGCGACATCTTCGACCTGACGCCAGCACTGCTCGGCCCGATCGACGCGATCTTCGACCGGGCGGCGCTCGTGGCGTTGCCGCCGCCGCTGCGGCGCCGCTACGCGGCGCAGCTGCGCGCGCTGTCAGGCCCCGCGACCCGCATGCTGCTGGTCACGATGGAGTACTCCCAGGCGCAGATGCTCGGCCCGCCGCATGCCGTGCTCGAGGACGAAGTCCATGCGCTGTACGCAGACAGCCATGCGATCACGCTGCTGGGTCGCGATTCGGCACTCGCCGATTTCCCGAAATTCGCGCAGCGCGGCGTCAGCGCACTGGCCGAAGCGGTCTACCGGCTCGAACCGCGCGGCACGTGACAGCCGCGCGGTAAGTCAAATCGCGCTTGCAGCGCGATCGGAGCGGGGCGAGGATCGGTCGCGATCACTCCGCCCACAACAACCACACAGGGGAAAGCGGATGAAGGGATACCTGCGCCTGGTCGCGGGCGCTGTCGGCGTGCTGCTGCTCGCCGGCTGCGTCGCGCGGCCGACCACCACCGCGCGCGACGCGACACTCGATTCCAGTTTCGGCGAAACGCTGCGTGCCTGCCGCTTCCTTCGCGGCGGTCGACCGGGCATGGAACGCCGCCAGCCGGGACGCGACGAGCGACTGCGCGGCTGCCTCGCGCGCCGTGGCTGGCACGCCGATGGCACGCCGACGCTGGCGCGCCTGCTCGGGCCTCAGGGCGATGCGGGCGCCGTCATGCCCAGCGCGTCGGCGACGAAGGCCCACTGATCGGCGAAGTCCTCGATCTGCATCCACACCGGCTTGCCGGCACCGTGGCCCGCGCGCGTCTCGACGCGCAGCAGCACCGGCCGCGGGCAGGCCTGGGCGCGCTGCAGTTCGGCGGCGAACTTGTAGCTGTGCCAGGGCACGACACGATCATCGCGCTCCGCGGTCGTGATCAGCGTCGCCGGATAACAGACGCCGGCGCGGACGTTGTGCACCGGCGAGTAGGCGCGCAGCGTCGCGAAGTCGGCGGCGTTCTCGGCGAGGCCGTAGTCGGATGACCACTGGCGCGCGTTCGCGCTGGCCGTGTGATATCGCAGCATGTCGAGCACGCCGACGCCCGGCAGCGCGGCGGCGAACAGCTCGGGCCGCTGCAACAGCGTCGCGCCGACCAGCAGGCCGCCATTGGAGCGCCCCGAGATCGCAAGCTTCGCCGGCGAGGTCCAGCCCTCGCGGATCAGGTACTCGGCTGCGGCGATGAAGTCGTCGAACACGTTCTGCTTGCGCTCGCGCGTGCCGGCCGCATGCCAGGCCTCGCCGTACTCACCGCCGCCGCGCAGGTTCGCTTCGACATAGATGCCGCCCATCTCGAGCCAGGCGATGGTCTGCGGGCGGAATGTCGGGGTCAGCGAAATATTGAAACCGCCGTAGCCGTACAGCAGCAGCGGCGTCGCGGCCGAGCGCGGCTGGTCGCGGCGGCGGGTCAGGAACAACGGCACGCGCGTGCCATCGCGGCTGGAATAGAAGAACTGCTCCGTCACATACAGCGATGCGTCGAGACCGACCTGCGGCTCATGCAGCAGCGCGACGTCGCCGGTGGCCGCATCGAGGCGCCAGATCTGCGCCGGGCGCAGGTAGTCGGCGTACGAGAAGAACGTCTCGGCGTCGCGCGCATTGCCCGGAAAGCCGCCCAGCGAACCGAAGCCGGGCAGCGGCACCTCGCCGAGGCGCGTGCCATCGAGTGCGAACAGCGTCGCAACGCCGCTGGCGTCGCGCACGTATTGCACGACCAGGCGACCGCCGACGAGGCTGGCGTCGACGATCGCCGCATCGCCCTGCGGCACGATCGTGCGCCACTCGCTGCGCTGCGGGCGGCGCGCGTCGACCGCGATGATGCGCCCGAGCGGCGCAGCCGCCGTCGTCTGCACGTAGAACACGTCGCCGACATTGCCGAGCACGGTGTAGAGCGCATCCCAGGCCCCGAACAGCGTGCGCGGCGCGCTGCCGGGCTGCGCCAGATCGAGCAGTTCGACGCCGTTGGTCTGGTAGCCGTCGAACAGCGAGAGCACGAGCCAGCGACCGTCGTCGGTTGCGTGCGCCGACGGCGCGCGGGTCGCGTGATCCGTGACGGCGTAGATGCGTTCGTCCGCGGCCTGCGGCGTGCCGAGCCGGTGCAGGTACACGACCGGCTGGGCGTTGTCATCGCCGCGCGCATCGGCGGCGGCACCCGGACGCGCCGGGTAGCGGCTGTAGTAGACGCCGCGGCCATCAGCCGTCCACGACAGCTGCCAGAACTTGGTCTGGCGCAGTTCGTCGGGCAGATCGACGCCATCGGCGACGCGCCGGAACTTCCAGATCTCCCAGTCCGTGCCGCCATCGGACAGCGAGTACGCGACGAGGCTGCCGTCGGGGCTCGGCACGAAGCGCGCCAGCGCCACGGTGGCGTCGCTGCTCTTCTGGTTCGGGTCGATCAGCACGCGACCGAGC
>JBIITU010000263.1:0-5037 GCA_044340335.1 Steroidobacteraceae bacterium | reverse complement strand
GATCACGTGATCCGCGATGTCGCGGCCTTCCAGGCTGCGGTGGCGGCGGCGCTGCCGGCGGCGCGCGAGGGCAAGCTCGTGACCTTCGGCATCGTCGCGCGTACGCCGGAGACGGGCTATGGCTATATCCGCCGTGGCTCGGGTGCGGGCCCGATCTACCCGATTGCGCAGTTCGTCGAGAAGCCGGATGTCGAGCGCGCGAAGGGTTTCGTCGCGGCGGGCGACTACTACTGGAACAGCGGCATGTTCCTGTTCAAGGCGCGTCGCTATCTCGATGAGCTCGCGCGCTTCGCGCCGGATATCGACGCGGTCTGCCGCAAGGCCTTCGAGACGGCGTCGCGCGACCTCGACTTCACGCGCATCGATGCGGCGCAGTTCGAAGCCTGTCGCAGTGACTCGATCGACTATGCGGTCATGGAGAAGACCGCCGACGCGGTCGTGGTGCCGCTGGACGCCGGCTGGTCGGACGTGGGCTCGTGGTCGTCGCTGTACGAAGCGCTGCCGGCGAATCCCGAGGGCAACGTGACCCACGGCGACGTGCTGACCGAAGACACGAACGGCTGCTATCTCTATTCCGAGAGCCGTCTGATCGGCACGGTGGGCCTGAAGGACCACGTGGTTGTCGAGACGAAGGACGCGGTGCTGGTCGCGCACAAGGATCGGGTGCAGGACGTCAAGAAGCTGGTCACGAAGCTCAAGGCCGAAGGGCGCTACGAGCACTCGCTGCATCGCGAGGTGTTCCGACCGTGGGGCAGTTACGACAGCATCGACTCGGGCGATCGATTCCAGGTCAAGCGCCTGACGGTCAAGCCGGGCGCGTCGATGTCGCTGCAGCTGCATCATCATCGCGCCGAGCACTGGATCGTCGTCGAGGGCACGGCGCGCATCACGCGCAACGAAGATGTGTTCCTGCTCGAGGAAAACCAGTCGACCTACATCCCGGTGGGTGCGAAGCACCGTATCGAGAACCCGGGCAAGATCACGCTGCAGATGATCGAAGTGCAGTCGGGGTCCTACCTCGGCGAGGACGACATCGTCCGCTTCGAGGACCGCTACGGGCGGGAAGGGCAGAAGAGCTGAGGCGGGCCATTTCTGCGCATTCGCCTCGCTTATGCGACGCGACTGACGGGTGATGCCGGGGAATACTGTTGTCACGACATCTGCGTGGCAGCATCCCCTTGAACTCGAAGCTCACCCTGTACGATGCTCTGGTCAGCATCAACGTCCCTGGCGATCAGGCCCGGGCCGTGGTGGAGGCGCTCGAGCACGAGATGTACACCGCGCTTGCGACCAAGGCCGATCTAGCCCACCAGGCGCAGCTGTTCAGCGAGCGCCTCGAGCGGCTGCGGCTCGAGATCCGGGCGGACCGGCTCGAGGACATGGCGTCGCTGCGGGCGGAGATGCGCGCCATGCGGGACGAGCTGCGCAGCGAGGCTCAGGCGGCTGACGGTTCCCTGGTCGGTGAAATGCGCGCGATGCGGGACGAACTACGCGCCGATATTCAAGCCGTCGACGGGTCGTTGCGCCATGAAATGCGCGCAATGCGCGACGAGCTACGCGCCGAGATGCAGGCCGGCGACGCTGCCCTGCGTGCCGAGATGCACGCCGGCTTCGGCACACTCGCAGCGGCCGATGCGTCGATTCTGGCTGAAATGCACGCCGGCTTCCGTAAGCTCGAAGCGGCCGATGCGTCGATTCTGGCTGAAATGCACGCCGGCTTCCGTAAGCTCGAAGCGGCCGATGCGTCGATTCTGGCTGAAATGCACGCCGGCTTCGGCAAACTCGCAGCGGCAGATGGCGCGATCCGCGTCGAGATCTCCCAGCTGGCCACTACCCTGACACTGCGGATGGGGGTGGGTTTGGCAGCGGTCGCAGGACTCGTGATCTCCGCCCAGCAGTTCCTCTGAGGCGGTTGTTCTGGGGGATTGGCCCTGGAGCACGCTTCCCGTCACAGATTCTTGGCATCCTCCGTCCGGAGCCTGCCCCACCAAGTAACATAACGGGCCTGGCGGCCCCCGGCCTCCGCGGAGATGATCTGGCATGCGTGTGACGATCTTTGGTTCTGGCTATGTGGGCCTGGTGACGGGCGCCTGTCTGGCGGATGCCGGTAACGACGTGGTCTGTGTCGATGTCGACCCGGGAAAAATCGCGCGGCTACAGGCTGGCGATGTACCTATCCACGAACCGGGGCTGGACGCGCTGATCGAGCGCAACGCGAAGGCGGGGCGCCTGCGGTTCACGACGGACGCCGCCGAGGGCGTGGCCCACGGTCTGTTCCAGTTGATTGCGGTCGGCACGCCGCCGGATGAAGACGGCTCGGCAGATCTCAAGTATGTGCTGGCGGTCGCCCGTACGATCGGCGAGCACATGACGGATTACCGCATCGTCATCGACAAATCGACGGTGCCGGTGGGCACGGCCGACAAGGTTGCGGCTGAAATTGCGGCCGCGCTCAAGCGCCGCCGTGCGGCGGCTGAGTACGACGTCGTGTCGAACCCCGAATTCCTCAAGGAAGGCTCGGCGATTCAGGATTTCATGAAGCCGGATCGCGTGGTGGTGGGCACGAGCAATCCGCGGGTCATGGAACTGATGCGGGCGCTGTACGAACCGTTTACGCGCAACCGCGAGCGTTTCGTCGTCATGGACATCCGTTCCGCCGAGCTGACCAAGTACGCGGCGAACGCGATGCTCGCGACCAAGATCAGCTTCATGAACGAACTGTCGCGGATCGCCGAGCAGGTTGGTGCGGACATCGAAAAAGTCCGCGTCGGCATCGGTTCGGATTCGCGCATCGGCTACAGCTTCATCTACCCGGGCGCCGGTTACGGCGGCTCCTGCTTCCCGAAGGATGTCAAAGCGCTGGTGCGTACGGCGCGGCAGGGCAGTGTCAGCACACCGCTGCTCGAGGCGGTCGAAACGGTCAACGACGACCAGAAGCAGGTGCTGTTCCGCAAGATCTCGGCCTACTTCGACGGCAATCTCAAGGGTCGCACGATCGCCCTCTGGGGCCTGGCGTTCAAGCCGAACACCGATGACATGCGCGAGGCTGCCAGTCGCGTGCTGATGGAAGCGCTGTGGGCGGCGGGTGCGAAGGTGCGCGCGTTCGACCCGGTGGCGATGGACGAGACCCGCCGCATCTACGGCGAGCGGCCGGATCTGGCGCTGGTCGAGTCGGCGCAGGCGGCGGTGGACGGCGCGGACGCGCTCGCGATCGTCACGGAGTGGAAGGAGTTCCGCAGCCCGGATTTCGACGCGCTGCGCACGAAGCTCAAGAACCCGGTCGTGTTCGACGGCCGCAATCTCTACGAGCCGTCGCTGATCGAGCGCTTCGGCCTCAAGTACTACGCGATCGGTCGCGGTCTGTCTTCGAAGGTGCCGTCATGAAATTCACCGCGTTCAAAGCCTACGACGTCCGCGGTCGCATTCCGGATGAGCTCAACGTCGACATGGCTCGCGACATCGGCCGCGCCTATGCGGCCTTTGTGAAGCCCAAGCGGGTGGTCGTGGGGCGTGATATCCGCGCTTCCAGCGACGAGCTGTGTGCGGCACTGACAGCGGGGCTCACCGCCTCGGGTGTCAGTGTGCTCGACATCGGTCTGTGCGGCACGGAAGGCGTCTATTTCTCGACGTTCGACGAACAGGTCGATGGCGGCATCATGGTCACGGCGAGCCACAATCCGCCGGACTACAACGGCATGAAGTTCGTCCGCGAGGGCTCGCGGCCGATCAGCGCGGACACGGGCCTGAACGCGATCCGCGACCTCATCGCCAACGGCGCGTTGCCACCGCCGGCGTCGATCCCGGGCACGGTGACCCACATCGATGCGCGCCGCAAATACATCAATCACCTCCTCGGCTACGTCGACCGCTCGAAGCTGCGCAAGCTCAAGGTGGTCTGCAACGCCGGCAACGGTGGCGCCGGCCTCGTGGTCGACCTGCTCGAGCCGCACCTGCCGTTCGAGTTCGTGAAGCTGCATCACACGCCCGACAGCTCGTTCCCGAACGGCGTGCCTAATCCGATGCTGATCGAGAACCGCAAGTCGACGGCGGAGCTCGTGCGTCGCTCAGGCGCCGATGTGGGCCTGGCCTGGGATGGCGATTTCGACCGCTGCTTCTTCTTCGATGAGACGGGTGCGTTCATCGAGGGCTATTACCTCGTCGGCCTGCTCGCGGAGTTCTTCCTGAAGCGCCAGCCAGGCGGGCGCGTGGTGCATGACCCGCGCGTCATGTGGAACACGGTCGACATCGTCAAGTCGCTGGGCGGCGAACCGGTGCTGTGCAAATCCGGCCATGCGTTCATCAAACAGAAGATGCGCGAGGTCGATGCGATCTACGGCGGCGAGATGAGCGCGCATCACTATTTCCGCGACTTCGCCTATTGCGACAGCGGCATGATTCCGTGGCTCACGGTGCTGCAGATCCTCAGCGAAACCGGCAAGCCGCTGTCTTCGCTGGTCGGCGAGCGCATCGCGAAGTTCCCGTCGAGCGGCGAGATCAACAATCGCGTGCCGGATGGCAAGGCGGCCATTGCAGCAGTGCAGGGTCGCTACGAACGCGATGCGAAGAGCATCGACTTCACCGATGGTCTGTCGATCGATCTTGGCAACTGGCGTCTGAATCTGCGCGCGTCGAATACGGAGCCGCTGATTCGCTTGAACGTCGAGAGTCGCGCCGATGCGAAGCTGCTCGAAGACAAGACGCACGAAGTGCTCGAACTGCTGAAATCACAGGGCGCGGTCGCCGCGGATCACTGAGCGCAGTTGCATGCGGCGCGCGCTGCGCGCGGCATGACATAAGTTCAACAACAACTTCATGACGCACCAGTGACGGCGTTCACGCTGTCGCTGCGTGCAGACGTCTGCACTCGGCAACATCTTGCCGATGTGGAAGCAGTACGTTCCAATGATCGCGACGAAGACGGCAAACCCGCTGCAAGGCGGGGACGCAAAGCTTCCGGTCTCGCGATCACACATCCGAGATAGCGGGGTTGCCAGCGCCAGGAACTGAACAGGGTTCCTGGCGTTGTCGAACTCAGAA